>JAVFAE010000074.1:0-8911 GCA_034002605.1 Weeksellaceae bacterium
TTTGAAGATGATTTTGAGTCGTATGAAGATTTTATCATTGACGGAATTGGAGATTGGATTATGATTGATGTTGATGGATCAGGCACCTATACAGGTGGTGGGGGAGAGTTTCCTAATCAATTCGATCCAAAAGCATTTATGGTATTCAATCCATTTGAAGCCGGAGTGACAAATTCAGACGGTTCTGATGGTGAATTCAGAGATTTTGATCCTTATTCAGGAGATAAATACATGGCAGCTTGGGCATCTGTAGAAGGACCAAACGATGACTGGATGATCAGTCCACCGATTACCTTGGGTACAAATAGCTCGTTACAATTTTATGTTAAATCAATGTCCGATACATACGGATTAGAAGAATTCAACTACTGGATTTACGAAGGTGCAGACATTCCTACTCCGAGTGATTTCAGCTGGTACGGTATGGATATGGCACCTGCTGGAGATTGGATGGAAGTAACAGAAGATTTGAGTCTAATTGCTCCGGGTACTACAATCAGAATTGGAATTCAGTGTACATCTAACGATGCTTATATGTTAATGGTAGATGATGTTAGAGTTACAGGTTCATTAGGACTTTCAGAAGTAGGTGCAAAAACAGATACAGCAATTTATCCTAACCCGGTTATTGATACTTTCAGTTTGAATTTATCAAAAAGCTACAACATGGATAATGTACAAGTTGCTATTTATGATTTGACAGGTAAAAAATTAAAAGAATTTGGAAGTGCTACTACTTATGACATTTCTGAATTTGCTGAAGGTGTTTACATTGTAAGAATTAGCGATGGTAAACATAACATTACAAAGAAAATTGTAAAAAAATAAGTTGCCAAACGAGATATAGTCGTTTCAATTAAAAAAAGAAGCTGTCCAGAAAGGGCAGCTTCTATTGTATTATAAAAAGTTAATTAACCTATTTGATTTTAAAATGACCAATAAATTAGGACAGACTTTGAACTAAGAGTCGAATGTATTTGGATATTGACCTTTTAAAAACTTAATTTTATTTTCTACTGTTAAAGTCATCTGTTTTTGATATTCATTTAGTTTCACTGCTATTTTTTCATCAAAACTTCCAATAATTCGAGCAGCCAACAATCCGGCATTTTTAGCAGCATTCAATGCAACTGTAGCTACCGGTATTCCATTTGGCATTTGTAAAATTGATAGAATGGAATCCCAACCGTCAATTGAATTAGATGATTTAATCGGAACACCGATTACAGGAAGTGAAGTCATAGAAGCTACCATCCCCGGTAAATGGGCAGCTCCTCCCGCTCCGGCAATAATCACTTTTAATTGTCTTTCTTGAGCTGATTTTGCATACTTAAACATACGTTCCGGAGTGCGGTGTGCAGAAACAACCGTAAGTTCGTAGCTTATTCCTAACTCTTCTAAAACTTCAGCAGCTTGTTTCATAATTGGTAAATCGCTGTCGCTTCCCATAATAATTCCTACCATTTTATTCTTTTTTTGCAGTTACTTTTACTGTTTTATTGACTTTATCAATATTAGATTTTAAAATCCCCAAATCATTGTCAACCAAAGTGATATGTCCCATTTTCCTGCCGGGTCGGGTTTCTGATTTGGCATACCAGTGCAGATAGACACCCGGAATTTTCAATAACTCATCTTGATTTTCAATTTGAGCTTTACCGATTTCGCCTTCAGCGCCAATTAAATTTACCATTGCAGAAGTAGCATACAATTGTGTACTTCCTAAAGGAATTTCCATTAAGATTCGTAACATTTGGTCAAACTGAGAACTGTACGCTACCTCAATTGTAGAATGCCCACTGTTGTGTACCCGACAAGCGGTTTCATTAACCCAGATTGAACCGTCCCGATTTAAAAACATTTCTACGGCAAAAACTCCCGGAGAATTTAATTCTTTGACTACTTTTCGGGCGATTTCTTCCGCTTCTTTAGCTTTGGATTCCGGCAAATCGGCAGGCATTAATAAATAATCCAAAAGATTATATTCTTCATTAAAGACTAATTCAACCACAGGATAATGAACCAAATTTCCTTTATTATCTGCGGCAACTACTACCGAAATTTCTTTTTCTAAATCAGCAGGTGTTTCATAAATGGAGGCAGTTTTCAATTGATGAATAATTTCTTCTTTTGAAGCTAAGAATTGAACACCTCGTCCGTCATAACCACCTTTATTTGCCTTTTGGAACAAAGGAAAGTGAACTTTTTCAGTATTGAAGTCTTTCCAATTTTCCAATTCAAAATAAGGAGCTGTCGGAATTTGATGGTGGACATAAAATTTTTTCTGAATGGATTTATCCTGAATAATTTCCAAAGTAGCCGGTTCCGGAACAATTTTTTTCCCTTTTGATTTTAAATCATGCAAAGCTTGTGCATTTACATGTTCAATTTCAATTCCAATAGCGTCTAAATCCTTCCCAAAGTCCATCACTGTTTGATAATCAGCAAAATCTCCTTGTACGAAACGATGAGCGTGTAGAGCACAGGGCGCATTTTCTGATGGATCCAGAATATGGATTTCAACCGGATATTGCAATGCATTTTGCAAGAACATATATCCTAATTGCCCACCCCCTAAGATTCCAATTTTCATCATGCTTGCGAAGATAAACCGAATCGATTTAAGTATCAAATATTCGGATGTTTTATTGTCAAAATAAATTTAAAAGGGTGTTTTATCAAAAACATTAAAAAGCCTACCTTTGCCGAATGGCAAATATTGTAGCAATTGTAGGCCGTCCTAATGTTGGGAAATCTACACTTTTTAACCGATTAATCCAAAAACGTCAAGCTATTGTAGATGATAAATCCGGTGTAACCCGCGATCGTCATTACGGGAAAAGTGAGTGGATAGGAAAAGAATTTACAGTGATTGACACTGGTGGATACATCGTGGGATCAGATGATACATTTGAAGTAGAAATCCGAAAACAAGTCGAGTTGGCAATTGATGAAGCCAATGTGATTTTGTTTGTGGTGGACAATCAGGTGGGTTTGACGGATATGGACAAAGAAGTAGCAAATTTGCTGAGAAAAACACAAAAACCGGTTTTATTGGTTGTAAATAAAGTGGATACGAATAAAAATTTAGATGATTCGTATGAGTTTTATAATTTAGGGTTTGAAAGTTTTTTCACAATTTCATCTATTAGCGGAAGCGGAACCGGAGAATTATTGGACGAAGCTGTTCGCCATTTTGATGATACCGAATATGAAGATTTGTTTGAAGGTTTACCACGTATTGCCATAGTTGGGCGACCCAATGCCGGAAAGTCCACTTTAACTAATGCACTTTTGGGAGAAGAACGAAATATTGTAACCGATATAGCCGGAACAACTCGTGATGCTATTGAAAGTAAATACAATAAATTCGGACATGAATTTGTTTTGATTGATACTGCCGGAGTTCGGAAAAAAGGAAAAGTCAATGAAGATTTGGAATTTTATTCGGTGATGCGTGCTGTTCGGGTAATTGAAGATTGCGATATTTGTGTTTTAGTGATTGATGCAACAAGGGGATTGGAAGCACAGGATTTGAATTTATTGTTTTTAGCAGAACGAAATAGAAAAGGAGTCGTTATTTTAATGAACAAATGGGATTTAGTCGAAAAAGAAACCAATACTCTGAAAGAATACGAAGCCGAAATTAAAAAGAAAATAGCTCCTTTTACAGATGTACCTATTTTGTTTATTTCATCACTGACCATGCAGAGAGTGCATAAAACAGTAGAAGCTGTGATGCAAGTAAATGAAAATCGAAATCGCAGAATTAAAACAAGTAAATTAAATGAACTGATGCTTCCGATTATTGAAGCAACGCCACCACCGGCTATTAAAGGAAAATACATTAAGATTAAATACGTAACGCAATTGCCGACCCGAACACCACAATTTGCTTTTTTTGCGAATTTGCCACAATATGTAAAAGAACCGTATAAACGTTTTGTGGAAAATCAATTACGTAAAAACTTTGATTTTAAAGGAGTTCCGATTGAAATTTATTTCCGACAAAAGTAAAAATTAAGAAATATCAGCCGAATTCAACCACACTTGCTCCACCGTTAAATTTCTGAAAAGAAGCATCGTACACCTGAATATTGGAATATTTTTTTAGAAGCTTCATAAGCTCATATTTTAATTTTCCGGAACCATGTCCGTGAATTAAAATTATTTTTTTTCGTTTTTCTGTTCTTGCCAATTCAATTTCCTCTTTGGCTTTGTTGAGCTGGATATTTAATTTCTCAAAAGGCTCATAACGAGAAGGATAATCAACTAAGCTGTCAAAATGTAAATCAATCTCTTTTACATCATTTTCTTTTTTTGATTTTGTAATTGTTTTGGGAAGTATAGATTCTTCTGTTTTTGGAACAGAAAGAAAATCATCTATGAAAAAATCAGTATCCGGAATTATTTCAGTAACAGAATAAGTTTCTTCAAATCCGTATTCAGTTAAAATGACAATTTTATTTCCTTGAATTTGAATGATTTTTCCTTTTTGGTCATCGTCTAAAACCTTGATTTCATCTCCAATTTTGAATTTCATGCAGTAAATATAAGTCGGAAAAGCATTTAGAAAAAAACAGAAATTTGATTTTAATCGAATTGTTGGTTGGAATTCCCAATTACAGATTAGAAAATGTAAATTTGCATTCAGTATGAATACAAAAGAAACTTGGTTTAGGACGAATAATAAACCTTTGGTGATTGCAGGGCCATGCAGTGCCGAAAGTGAAAAGCAAATGTTGAAAACCGCAGAACGATTAAATAAAGAATATGTTCAGGTTTTCCGAGCCGGAATCTGGAAACCCAGAACCAAACCCAATTGTTTTGAAGGAGTAGGAGCAATAGGTTTGAAATGGCTGAAAAAAGTTAAAGATGAATTCGGATTTAAGACAGCAATTGAAGTTGCTACGGCAAATCATGTGAATTTAGCCTTGGAGCATGAAGTGGATATTTTATGGATTGGAGCGCGTTCTACCGTTAATCCGTTTACCGTTCAGGAAATTGCAGAAGCACTTCAAAATACCGATAAAATTGTGATGGTTAAGAATCCGGTTAATCCGGATTTGGATTTGTGGATGGGAGCGATAGAACGACTTCAAGCACAAAATATTCAAAAAATAATAGCCATTCACAGAGGTTTTTCAACTTATAAAAAAACAAAATACCGAAATAATCCACAATGGCAAATCGCATTGGATTTTATGAATAAAATGCCGGAAATTCCACTTATTTGCGACCCTTCTCATATTTGTGGAAATCGAACCGGATTGTTTGAAGTAGCCCAACAAGCGTTTAATTTTAATTACGATGGTTTGATGATTGAAACCCATAATAATCCGGATGATGCGTGGAGCGATGCCGAACAACAAATTACGCCCGAACGATTGACGGAAATATTGGGACAATTACAATTACGGAAAAAAGATGATGAAGATTCTTTTTATCATTCCGATTTATCACGTTTACGAAGTGAAATAGATGAAGCCGACCAAATAATTTTAGAAACAATGGCAAATAGAATGTCGATTTCTTCTCAAATCGGGAAATTGAAAAAAGCCCATAATGTCGCCCTTTTTCAACCGGAACGATGGAAACAAATTTTAGAAAATGCCATTAAACAAGGGGAAACATTAAATTTATCAGAAGAATTTATCGTTAAATTGGTCAGAGCGATTCATCAAGAATCAATTCAACATCAAAATAAAATTATGAACTCAGAAAACCCGGAAAAGCAAGTATGAAAGCCCGTGTGATTAAATCAACCGGGAGTTGGTATATTTTACGGGACGATTTAGGAAATTCTTTTAAAGCCCGGATTCGGGGAAAATTTCGACTGGACAAAATTCAACATACCAATCCCGTTGCCGTAGGTGATTTTGTGGATTTTACTTTGGATAAAGATGGCTTTGCTGTGATTTCAAAAATTCATGAACGAAAGAATTACATCATTCGTAAATCGGTGAATTTATCAAAAAAGACACATATTATTGCTTCCAATATCGACAAAGCGTTTCTTATCATCACAGTAGATAATCCCCGAACATCTTTTGGTTTCATCGATCGTTTTTTGGTAACGGCTGAAGCCTATCATATTCCGGTGGTTTTGGTAATGAATAAAATGGATGCTTATTCTGAAGATCAATTAAAGGAAGTGGAGTTTTATTTATCACTTTATCAAAAAATTGGATATGAAAGTATTCGAGTTTCGGCTCATTCTCAGTTGAATATTGAAGAATTAAAACAAAAATTAAAAGGAATAAATTCTTTGTTTTCAGGTCATTCCGGAGTAGGAAAATCCACTTTAATGAATGTTTTACATCCGGATTTGGATTTAAAAACATCTTTTGTTTCGGATTTTAATCAAAAAGGACAGCACACCACTACTTTTGCCGAAATGTACGAATGGTCTTTTGGTGGTTTTTGTATTGATACACCGGGAATCAAAGAATTTGGTTTGGCAGAAATGGAAAAAGAAGAAATTCAGGATTATTTTCCCGAAATATTTACAGCAAAAAAAGAGTGTAAATTTGCTGATTGTTTACATATAAACGAACCTCAATGTGTTGTTTTAGAAAAAGTTAGAACAGGAGAAATAGCCGAAAGTCGTTATGAAAATTACATAGGATTTTTAAATGAAATTGAGGAAAGCAATTCCTTGAAAGGATTTTAAACCTTATCTTCGACTCCAAAATTTATAAAAATGCGCATAGTCATTCAGCGGGTAAAATCTGCTCAAGTAGAGGTAGAAGGAGAGATTGTAGGGAAAATTGATATCGGACTTTTGATTTTGGCAGGGTTTGAAGAAGCGGATACGGAAGAAGATTTTGAATGGATGGCCTCTAAAATCATTCAGTTACGGATTTTTCCGGATGAAAATGGAGTGATGAATCTCCCGATTGAATCGGTGAAAGGTAGTATTTTGGTTGTCAGCCAGTTTACACTTCATGCTTCTACAAAAAAAGGAAACCGACCTTCTTATATTCGTTCGTCATCTCCTGATATAGCTAAAAATCAGTATGTTAATTTTGTTAAAGTTCTTCAAAATAAATATATTCGTCCTATTCAAACCGGGATTTTTGGTGCGGATATGAAAATAGAATTAATAAATGATGGTCCGGTGACGATACTTATTGATTCAAAAAATAAAGAATAAAAACATACCCTTTCTATGAAATATTTACTCGTTTTTCTTTTCAGTTTATCCATTGGAATTCAAGCACAGGAATATGCCGTTTCTTTAATTCCTCAAGACTTACTTCAAGATGCTTATGCAGTAGTTCGAAAAGACGATGTAAAAGTTGAATTTTTAAAATACAATCAAGAAAAAGTAACTACTCATATTGCTGTTACTATACTGAATGAGGACGGATTGAAATTTGCCTATCAGAATTTATTTTACACTAAATCAACAAAAATCAACAAATTCGAAGCACAATTATTTGATGCAAACGGAAAGCTTATTCGTAAAATGAAAAAACGAGATATTAAAGATGTGAGTGCTTATGACGGATATTCACTTTTTATTGATACACGTGTAAAACATTTTGCTTTTATGCCGCCTCCTTATCCTTTTACAGTAGAATATTCCTATGAAATTATAAGTTCAAATACCATTAATTTAACATCTTGGGTTTCAGTTGGGAATTATAATTTAAGTGTTGAAAAATCGACTTATACATTAGAAAATAAAACACAAATTCCAATTCGTAAAAAAGAATCAGGATTTGATTATTTAGCTGTAACTAAATCCGAAACAGAAAATTCACTTTTTTATTCTGTTGAAAATATAACAGCAATTCAAGATGAAATAATGAGTCCGCCTTTAAAAGAAATCACACCTCGGGTTTATTTTTCTCCTAATGAATTTCAATTGGAAGGTGTAAAAGGAAAAATGGAAAATTGGCAGGAATTCGGGAAATGGTATTATGATAATTTATTAAAAAACAAGTTAGATTTATCCAAAAACGATAAAAAAATGGTGATGGAGTTGGTTTCAGGTATTGAAGATCCGGTAGAAAAAGTTCAGATTTTATATGAATTTTTACAATCCAAAACCCGATATGTTAACATTTCAATCGGAATTGGTGGTTGGGAACCGTTTCCGGCTTCTTATGTGAGTGAAAAAAATTATGGCGATTGCAAAGCATTGTCTAACTACATGGTTAGTCTTTTGGATGTAATCGGAATTGAAGCTTTTCATACAATTATTGCAGCAGATAACAACCGAAAAGTAGATTTGGAAGAAGATTTTCCATCTTTACAAGGAAATCACATGATTGTAAATGTTCCGATTGGTGATGAAATCATTTGGTTGGAATGTACCAATCAGCAAACGGCGTTTAATTATTTAGGCTCTTCTACAGATGACCGATATGCTTTGTCGATTTCTCCGGAAGGTGGAAAAATCATAACAACCAAAAAATATCCGGCAGAGGAAAACAAAAAACAAATAAAAGCAAAAGGAAAACTGAGTCCAGACGGAAATTTATCGGTGGTTTATTCCATTGAAACTTCCGGACTTTATTATCAAAATTATTATTTGTTGGATTTCATGGAAACCAAAGAAAAAGAAAAAAGAATTGAAAACATTCTTAGAAAATTACCC
This sequence comes from Weeksellaceae bacterium, assembly GCA_034002605.1. Taxonomy (GTDB): domain Bacteria; phylum Bacteroidota; class Bacteroidia; order Flavobacteriales; family Weeksellaceae; genus Moheibacter. The sequence continues at coordinate 8,609 of JAVFAE010000074.1, forward strand.
GGTGCTTCTCTTCAAAGTTATAGTTTTGAGAATGACAGAAAAAATGCGATTTTCACAACTAATTTAAAGGTAGAATCCAAGTATTATGCAAAAAAAATTGATAAAAATCTGATTTTTAATCCGGTTTCATTTGAAGGATTGGGCAGTTGGTTAAAAAAAGATGATAATCGAAAATATCCGTTTGAAATTCGTTTTGGATATTCAGAAGAAACAGAATTTGACTTGGATTTACCACCCGGATTTCAGTTGAATGAAACCTTTACACCTTTGTTTTATAAGAGTGAATTTGGAAATTATTCGCTG
>JAVFAE010000075.1:0-3752 GCA_034002605.1 Weeksellaceae bacterium
TAGAAAGATCTAAAACACTGAATAAAAACAATATATCTAAGATTAGCATGGTATTGACTACTTTAGGAAATTCTTCTCATTTTGTGATAACAAAAGACAATACTTTGGCTACTTTTTCAGTAAAAGGTGCTTCAAACTCTGAAAAACGAACGATAAAAAGAACAACAATTTCCAAAAATTGGAATAAAATCATACAATTAATTAATGATTTGAACTTAAACGAAATGGAAAACTGGTCGGCTCCATCACAACAGTTTTTGTATGATGGCGCACGTGCAACGGTAATTACTTTAACGATAAACGGACAAAACTATCATTCTCTTCCTTTTGATGAGGGAAATCCACCATCTGAGTTAAATGAATTATATACTGTTTTAGAAACTATCTTAAATGAATTAACTGAGAATTAATCTTCATTATTTCTTCCGGTGTGTGTACTGTACCAATAGTTCTGTTCACCGGATTTATTTTCTTCGGGTTTTTCCAATTCTTCCTCATTGTACTTTTGTTCAATCCATTTTCGTTCTTCTTCTGAAAGACTTTCTTTGTATTTGTTCCAAAGCCATTTTTCACGAGCATCAGGTTCTTCACTTGTTTCCCAAGAATATTTCCTCACTTCTTCTCCTCCCTTTTTTCGTGTCAAAATAGCAAATAACAAACCTACTAAAGCACCAAACAAATGACTTTCCCAAGAAATAGAAGCTTTTCCATCCGGATAAAGCCAAGGCATGAATTCTTCCGGTATTACGCCCCAAACCATACTTCCATAAAGGAAAACAACAATTAAAGAAACGGCAATTAAATTTCTTGACTTTTTAAAAATTCCACTGAAAAACACATAAGAAGCTAATAAATAAACAATTCCACTTGCTCCGATATGACAACCAATTGTATCAGCCGGAAATAAATTCCCAAATAACCAAACCAAAAATCCCGATAAAAGCCAACCTAAAGATAAGATATAATAGGCTATTCGCTGATAAAATAAGGTTACAAAAAAACTTAAAACCACCAGTGGAATAGAATTATTAATGATATGTTGCCAATCGGAATGAAATAATGGAGCAAATAAAATTCCGCGTAAACCTATTGGATTTCTTGGAACTATTCCATAACAATTAAACCGTCCCAAACCCATTTGTTGCAAAGCAAAAGTCCCCCAAATCAAAAAGAGAAGAAATAAAGGAACATAAAGTGTATTTTTGGGAAATGGGTATTTCATTTTTTTATTTGATTCTTAATTTTTCATAAACCATTCCAAGCTGAAAAACTGACATTTTTACCGTTTTTTATGTATTATTCGTTTTAAAATTGCTTGATAAAAAGAAATAGTCGAATAGGTTTTAGTTTGTTTTCGAGCTATTTGATATTGATAGTCAAAATGACGTTTCACTTCTCCATAAGCTTGCCTCAATGTATAACTTTCATCATAAATATGTGTAGGCTCAGAATTTGCACCGTTCACTTCTAAAACAATAAATTTTCCTTGTTTCAGATCTTCTTCACTTGCCGTTTTCACATCAAAACGACCGTAATTAAATCCTTTAATTGATTTTGATATTTCACTGATTTTCAATGTGAGTCGTTCTGTAATCAAATGTGAAGCATCAAAAAAACGAGTTCCTCTGTTGTGATTTCCAATGTGTTCCAAAACCAATTGTTTACCTTCCGGAAAAACCGAATTCCATTCATTTTTAAACTTTTCCGAAAAGTAAGCGGCTCGTGAACTGATTCTTGGGTTTGATAACACAAATTCTCTTATACTTGTTTTTCCATCGGAATGAAAAACCATAAATTCCTTTCCTGTAATGGATAAGATTTGAGGTTTCCCTTCTAAATTCACATAAAAAATCCCAAATTCAAGAGGTAAATCAATATATTGCTGAATAATCAAATTCTCATTAAGCGGATAGTTTCTCCATTCTTCTTCCGACTGAATCAACTCTACATTCACACCTCTTTCACCCCAATCAGGTTTGGCAATAAACGGAAAAGTTAAAGCTGTTCTCAATTGATTTTTATGTGATATAAATTGAGTTTCAGGCAAGAATTCTTGTGGAATTTGCTTTAAAATATCGTATTTTGAATAATCCAAAAAACCACCGAAACGCATACCCGGATTCACACGACAAAAATAAGAAAACGAAGCAGATTGTATTGATTTTAAGAACCAATACGGCACAAATGGTGCATAAAACAACCAAACCGGCCAATATTCATACTCATAAAATTTAGGTTTTTCAGTTTTCACGGTATTGCAAAGTTGAATAAGCTATTCCCATTTTTTCTGAAACCTTAATACTTTGAAAATTTTGTTCAATTCCAATACGAATAATTGCCAGATGATGAACTGCATGTTCAATATTATACATCAATTCACGCCCTACAGAGGTTTCAAGCTGTATTTCTGATTGCTCATAAATTTGACTTAAATTCAATTTTTGATTCAAATCTAATTCAGGTAAAATCCGATTTATGTATTCAATTCTAACTGTTGCTTTTTCAACAGAAGTTTCAATTTCCGGATTTCGATTTCGTTTATCGTAATTTAATTGTGAATTGTCAACTGATTCTACTAAACATTCAAATAAATCCAAAATATGCCGAATATGTTTCCCAATTGAATTTCCATGTAACACCTCCAATTCTGCACTGTATTCCTGATTGTTTAGTTGTTTGAGCAAAAGAGCCGTTTCTTTGAGTAAATTTTGAGTCGTATTTATCATGTAAAAACAGTTTGCACAAATTTAACAAATTAAGTTGGAATTGAATGAATTAACAAAAAACGAGTTTTACTTCAAACCTTTCTGCCATTCCCATGCAGTCCTCAACGATTCATCGAGTGGAGTCCGAGGTTTCCAACCTAATTCTTTTTCGGCAAAACTATTGTCAGCAAAAGCTTCAATGATGTCTCCCACCCTCCTGTCAGCCAATTTATAATTCAATTTCAATTGATTGATTTTTTCAAAAGTTTGTACCACTTCCAAAACCGTTGAACCGACTCCCGTTCCTAAATTAAAAACTTCCAAACTCTTATTATTTTTCTTTTCAAGCAAACGTTTCAAAGCTTTTACATGAGCATCTGCCAAATCGCAAACATAGATATAATCCCGAATGGCAGTTCCGTCACGGGTAGGATAATCACTTCCAAAAATTGATAAATAATTCCGAATTCCGGCAGCAGTTTGGGTTACAAAAGGAACTAAATTATTTGGGATTCCTTTTGGTAATTCTCCGATTAATGCGCTCGGATGTGCTCCGACAGGATTGAAATAACGCAATGAAATTACTTTTTTATCAGAAGATGCAACAAAATCTTCTAAAATTTCTTCACCCATTTGTTTGGTTTTGGCATAAGGCGATTCTGCTTTTTTAATGGGAGCTGATTCGTCAATCGGCATTTTATCTGCTTGACCGTAAACTGTACAAGATGAACTGAAAATGAAGTTATCATTTCCGTTTTCTTTCATTGCTTCCAACACATTGAGTAATCCTAAAATATTATTTTTGAAATACATCAAAGGTTTTTCCACGCTTTCACCTACGGCTTTATAGGCTGCGAAATGAATTACACCGTCGATTTTATTTTTAGAAAAAAATTGATGAACCAATTTTTCATCTTTTAAATCAATTTGATGAAAATCGGGTTTCATCCCGGTGATTTGAGTGATTCTGTCCAAAACAAATAATTCTGAATTGGATAAATCATCAAGAATAATCACATCAAATCCGGCTTCTTGCAATGCAACTGC
>JAVFAE010000075.1:3852-8828 GCA_034002605.1 Weeksellaceae bacterium
AATCAATTTGATGAAAATCGGGTTTCATCCCGGTGATTTGAGTGATTCTGTCCAAAACAAATAATTCTGAATTGGATAAATCATCAAGAATAATCACATCAAATCCGGCTTCTTGCAATGCAACTGCTGTGTGGGAACCAATATAGCCAAGTCCGCCTGTTACTACTATTTTTTGTTTCAATTTATTACAGTTTTAACTTTTAAACTATAAAGAATTCTTTCACCGAATTCGTTATAAATTCCAATTGTTCTTCATCTAATTCCGTGTGCATGGGCAAGGATAAAACTTCATCAATCAATTTATTGGTATTTGGAAAATCTGCGTCATTATAATTTCCGGTATCGTACGCTTTTTGTTTTCTGAGCGGAACCGGATAATAAATCATTGCCGGAATTCCTTTATTTTCCAAAAATTCTTTCAAATCATTTCGTTTTCCATTCAAAATCCGTAAAGTATATTGATGAAAAACATGAGTGGAATCCTTTGCCTGAACAGGTGTTAAAACTTCTGTCAATTCTTCAAAAGCCTGATTATAATATTGAGCGACTTTCAATCGAGCAGTATTATAGGTATTCAAATGAGGAAGTTTTACTCTCAAAACAGCTGCTTGAATACTATCCAAACGGGAATTCACTCCTACTTCATCGTGATAATATCTTTCGTACATTCCATGATTGACAATTCCTCTTATTTTGTGTGCTAATTCATCATTATGAGTGAAAATTGCGCCTCCGTCACCATAACATCCTAAATTTTTAGAAGGAAAAAATGAAGTCGTACCAATTGTTCCGATAGTTCCTGCTTTTTTACCTTTAAAATCTGCTCCGATTGCCTGTGCAGTATCTTCTACTACAAATAAATTATATTCCTCAGCAATTTTGTTGATTTCATCCATATTAGCAACTTGCCCAAATAAATGAACCGGAATAATAGCTTTGGTTTTGGATGTAATTGCTTTTTTAATTTGCTCTGTATCAATTAAAAAAGTATCATAATCTACATCAACCAAAACCGACTTTAATCCTAAAAGATGAATGACTTCTACCGTTGCGGCGAAAGTAAAATCAGCTGTAATCACTTCATCACCTGGTTTTAAATCCAGAGCCATTAAAGCAATTTGCAAAGCATCTGTTCCATTTCCACAAGGAATTACATGTTTTACATTTAAATATTCTTCTAATTCTGTTTGAAAATTTTTGACTTCAGGCCCGTTAATAAAAGCACAAGAATCAACTACTTGCTGAATGGATTCGTCTATATTTTTTTTGATTTTTTGGTATTGTGTACCTAAATCAACCATTTGTAATTTTCGCATAATTTGAAATTTGCACAAATGTACAAAATGGATTGTAAGACAAGTCAAAAAATAATGTAAAAAGGAATTACGAGAAGTTGAGGTTTTTAAAGTAAATTCATCTTAATTCTTTCGGACAAAAATCAATAAATCTCCTTCTTCAAATGTAATTTTCACTTCATCTTCTTTGGCTAAATTTCGGATTCCAATTCGGGTATGAATATCCAAATCTTCATTTTTCAAACTGTATTTTAATCCTTTTGTAGTGATGTTTTTTGCTGTTGGAAAGGGATAAAGAGAAATAATCCGGTCTTTGTATCCACTTAAAACAGTTTCTTTTTCGGCAAAGAAATAATAACTGTAATCATCAAAAAAAATCAGACTTAAATCGGATTTAAACTTTAATCCGGAGGCTAAATTTCCCAAAAAATGATCATGTTCCATTCCACTACTTCCATAAATGTAAATTTCTTCAAAACCACGTGATTTTAAAAGCTCCAAAGCTTTCTCAAAATCAGTAAATTCTTGGTTTTTCAGTTCGATGATTTCGATTCCTTCTTCAATTTCCTGTGGATTTAAAGAATCAAAATCACCACAAACTACATTGGGATTTATATTTTTTTCTTTCAAATACGAATAAGCTCCGTCTGTACAATAAATTTGATAGAATTGAGCTAAATTCGGAATTTGCTGAGGAGCCTGACCATTTAAAAATAAGGCGATTCGTTTCATTTATTCCTCGTTTGGCAACCATTTAATTTCTTCGTAACCGGCATCGTGAGCAATTGTACGTGCTACAACAAACAAATAATCTGAAAGTCGGTTTAAATATTTCACAGTTTCACCCCGGATTTCCTCTATTTCTGCCAATGCAACCGTTCGTCGTTCGGCTCTTCTACAAATGCAACGACATAAATGAGCGTGTGCTGTTTCCATATTTCCGCCGGACAAAATAAAATGAGTCAAGGGTGGTAATTCTTCATTCATTTCATCTATCCAATTTTCTAACAGAACAATGTCTTCTTCTATCAAAATTTTAGGCAAACGACAATTTCCGTTTGCCATATACATTTTTTCTTGAGGTGTTGCTAATTCTGCACCCAAATGAAAAAGATTTTTTTGGATTTTTATCAATTGTTGATTCATTTCATCAGAAATTTTTCCACTTCGAATCAATCCAATGGCTGAATTCAATTCGTCCACTGTTCCGTAGGCTTCAATCCGAACGTTATTTTTAGAAACTTTAACACCACCGTATAAAGAAGTTCCTCCTTTGTCTCCTGTTTTGGTATAGATTTTCATTTTGAATGATTTTTAATTTATTGTAGTTTTATCTTTACTGAAGAGATTTTGTCTAAAATTCAGATTTTAATCAATTCGGTTATTTTTAATTTCTTCTACTGATTCCGGATTTAATAAAGTGGAAATATCGCCAAAATTCGAGAAATCTCCGGCTGCAATTTTCCGAAGAATTCGTCGCATAATTTTCCCTGAACGAGTTTTAGGCAAAGTATCCACAAACTGAATTTTATCTAATTTGGCAATGGGCCCGATATGATTGGCAATGTGTTCGTTGATTTCTCGTCTTAAATTATCCCGATCTCTCACTTCTCCGGTTTCTTTCAAAGTAATATAACCGTACAAAGCATTTCCTTTGATGTCATGTGGAAAACCTACAATGGCTGATTCTGCAACAGCCGGATGTTCATTAATGGCATTTTCAATCGGAGCTGTTCCTAAATTATGTCCTGAAACGATGACTACGTCATCAATTCGTCCAATGATTCGGTAATACCCTACTTCATCGCGCAGCGCACCATCACCTGAGAAATATTTTCCTCGAAATGCAGTATAATATGTTTCTAAATACCGTTGTGGATTTCCCCAAATAGTACGAGCCATTCCCGGCCAAGGGAATTTAATACATAAACTTCCTTCTACGTGGTGGTCTTCAATCTGATTTCGTTTGGAATCCATCAAAACCGGTTGAATTCCCGGTAAAGGAAGTGTTGCATAAGTAGGTTTAGTCGGTGTAATAAAAGGAAGTGGAGAAATTAAAATTCCGCCATTTTCAGTTTGCCACCAAGTATCCACCAAAGGACATCTTCTTTTTCCAATATGATTATTGTACCAATGCCAAGCTTCTTCGTTAATCGGTTCTCCTACCGAACCAATAATTCGCAAAGAAGATAAATCGTGACTTTCGACATAACTTATGTTTTCTTTTGCCAAAGCACGAATAGCGGTTGGTGCAGTATAAAGCTGAGTTACTTTGTGTTTATCTACTACATCCCAAAATCTTCCATAATCCGGATAGGAAGGAATTCCCTCAAATAAAACAGTGGTTGCTCCGTTTAAAAGAGGTCCGTAAACAATATAAGAATGTCCGGTAATCCAACCAATATCTGCGGTACACCAATATACATCGTCTTCTTTGTAATTGAATACATTTTTAAAAGTATAAGCAGTATAAATCATATAACCTGCTGTTGTGTGTACCATTCCTTTTGGAGTTCCGGTAGAACCGGAAGTATAAAGAATAAATAAAGGATCTTCTGCGTCCATAATTTCGGCAATATGGTCGGTCTTTGCTGCTTCCATCAAAGGTTCTAAATAGTTATCACGTCCTTCTTCCATAGTTATTTCGGAATGGATTCTTCGTGCTACCAAAACCGTTTCTACTGAAGGACACGATTTTAAAGCTTCATCTACAATTCCTTTTAAATCAATGGTTTTATTTCCCCGATATCCTCCGTCAGATGTGATAACTAATTTACAATCAGAATCATTGATTCGGGTAGCTAACGATTTAGCAGAAAATCCGGCAAAAACCACGGAATGAATAGCTCCTACTCGGGCACAAGCTAATAAAGCAATTGGTAGTTCGGGAATCATAGGTAAATAAATACACACTCTGTCGCCTTTTTTGATTCCTTGTTCCTTCAGAACGTTTGCCATTTTACAAACTCGCTCATGCAATTCCAAATAAGTAATATGTTGTGCCGGTTCATTTGGGTCATTTGGTTCAAAAAGAATAGCGGTTTTATTTCCTCTTTTATTCAAATGGCGGTCAATGCAATTTTTAACAATGTTTAATTTTCCGTCCACAAACCATTTCACATCCCCATTGAGCATATCATTATGTAGAACTTTACTCCATTTCTGGTACCAAATAAAATGATTGTTAGCTATATTTCCCCAAAATTCTTCCGGGTCATTTATGGATTGATTGTAAATTTTAAAATAATCTTCAAGACTTTCAATATTGTAATAGTTCATCGTACTAAATTTTTCCTAAAATTACATTTTATTCTATATTTTTTGAATTTTATGTGATTTTTCTTTTTCTATTTTTTGTAAATGCCGCATTAAACCTTCTTGTACTACGCTGGCAATTAATTTTCCATCTTGACTGAAAATTTTTCCCTCGGTTAATCCGCGTGCATTATTTGTTGCTGAAACTTCGATATGAAATAAAAACCAAGTAGAAAAATCATCAGGAATGTGATGAAACCACAAAGCATGATCTAAGCTTGCCAATTGCATATTTCCAAAATGAGCCTGAGAAGCGTGTGGCTGAAGTGCTGTAATTAAAATATTATAATCCGAAGCATAAGCTAACATTTCGTGAAAATGATTTACAGAAAGGTTTTCTGGTGCTTCATTAAATTTAAACCAAAT
>JAVFAE010000076.1:0-8750 GCA_034002605.1 Weeksellaceae bacterium
CTAAATCTCCAATTACTTTCAATCGGATATTTTTTTCGTGAAGTTCTTTTATCTCAGACTGAATAGTTTGACTCAATAATTTCATCAGAAAATCCACTTCCATTTTGGGGCGGTTCCAGTTTTCTGTTGAAAAAGCAAATAACGTTAAGTATGGAATTTTTAAATCACCACAAACTTCAATGGCAGTACGCACAGATTCTATACCGTTTTGATGTCCCACCGTACGGGCAAATCCTCTTTCTTTAGCCCAACGTCCGTTGCCGTCCATAATAATGGCAACATGTTGAGGCAGATTTTCCGAATTTATCTGTGTATTGGTAAGTGATTGATTCATTTAAAGTGTTAATCGCAGAAACATGGCTCTCTTCCGAAAGAATAAGTCAATGTGATTCCGGTGAATACATACCAATCATAATTGGACATATTCCCTACTTGACGGGATCGGATGATATTACCGTTAACGAGATTTACGTCAGCTTGGGGAAGACCGGGTTCTGTAATGAATGTAAAATCTCTTTCATTGGCAAAACTAAAATCCAGGTTATCGGTATTGGTGTACCGGAAACCAACTTCTGCTGATAATACAAATCCGTTGTATTTATATTTAAGTCCTACTCCAAGGGGAACAGTCACTTTAGTTGATTTTTCTGTTTCAATTGATATACTTGTTTCCATTTCATTGGGAATCAAAATTACTCCGTTTTCATCTCGAGCAAAGGAATTCTCAACGATATATTTATTGGCGTCGAACATGAAGAAACCTATTCCTCCAAAGATATAAGGTGAAAATCGAGCACCATATTCTTCATTGATATTGAACAAATTGTACTCAAAGACCACCGAACCTTCATTGATGTTGTTTTTGTATTTATATCCTCTGTTAATTTTATATTCTTCAGGAGCATGTCGGTCATTCCCTGCGACACTTGAAAAAATAACATTTGCTCTTAGTCCCATATACGGATTCAGATTATAACGATAAATCAACCCGTAAGCCAAAGGGACACCATCAAAAGAAGAGCCGGAAACTGAGGGTAATGGGTTAATATAGGTGCTTTTTCCTATATCTCCTATAACATTTGCTCCTCCTAAGAACACACCTACTTCATGTCGTTGTGCAAATGAAAAGGTAACTACCATGCTAATTAATAAAGTAAACAAGTTTCTCATAGACTTTAACTTGAATTAGTTGTAAAGATTTAACGAAAAAACCTCACAAATGTTGTTTCATTTTTTCTATTCAGGGACAAATATACACAAAACTATTTGCCGATTAATCGTATTATCAAAAATATTAAAAAAAAATCAATTTCGCTTATCAGAACCCCAAAACATTTTGTCTCGTAATGTTATTAAATATGTTTTTTCTTCCGGTTCTATAATAAATAATTGAAAATCAGATTTTTTTAATTGTAATTTCACTCGGGTTGGTAACGGTTTATTGCGTGAATCCATTGATAAAAAGTATTTTTTTTCTCTACTTTTAATATTTAATTCTAAAATAGAATCATCTGAAATAATAAAAGGCCGAATATTTAAATTATGAGGAGCAATTGCCGTTACAACAAAATTTTTATTTTCCGGATGAATAATCGGACCTCCACAACTCAGTGAGTAGCCGGTAGAACCTGTAGGAGTTGATACAATTAATCCATCTGCCCAATAAGAATTTAGAAACTCTCCGTTTAATGAAACGTCTATTGTAATCATACTCGTTGTTTCACGTCGCGTTACAGCTACTTCGTTCAATGCAAAAGGAAATTCAATCTTCACTTGATTGGAATGAACTTCAATTAAAGAACGTTTACTGATTTTATAATTTCCATTCAGAATTCCTTCCAAACTGTCAAATAAATATTCTATATTAATCGTGGCTAAAAAGCCTAAACGACCTGTGTTGACTCCAACAATCGGAATGTTTTTGTTTTGAATCACAGTTGCTGCACTCAGAATAGTTCCATCCCCTCCAAATGTGAAAAATAGCTGAACGTCTTCCTGTAAATCTTCGTATGAACTAAAAGTTTCATCGTATTTTAAAGAAAGAGCTAATTTTTTCTCTAATATATTTTTGAATTCTTTTTCTATTGTATAATGAATGTTTCTTTTGGACAATTCATTAAAAAAATCCACAAACGATTTTTTTTGAGTCAATTCTGCTTTTAGTCCATATATTGCTATTTTCATTCAGAAGGTAATTAAGTTATACGTCCAGGTATTTCATTAATAAATCAAATCGGTCTTTGATTAAATCATCATTTTTATCTTGGAAAAATTTGTGCAATACATTGTAATTAAACCGTTCAAATGTTTCTACTAACGAAATTAAATCATCTGCTACAACTTTTAAAGTCACCTGAATTTTATCTTCTTTATATTCCGAAATAAACATTCCTGTTATTTTAGCATTATTGCTTTCTGCTATTTTTGCAATCTCACTGACTGAAAATTGTTTTTGTAAAGCTTCTATGATAACAACCGAACCGGGTTCCAAAATAAAAGGCATCGTTGCCAAAGCAGCAATCAAATCTTCAATTGTCAAAAAACCAACAAACCGGTGTTCTTCGTCCAAAACCACTAAAATATTAGCCGAATACTGATTAAACAGCCGAATTGCATCCAATATTGAGTTTTTTTCATTTATATAGAAAAACTCCCATTCTTCTTCCATTTCAGAAAATAAAGTTTCTGAATCGTAATTTTTTAAAACTTCGGTTGCTAAATTTCCAACAAATTCCAAACCTCTGAATAAGGGCAAATGCGAAATTTCCCATCGTTCCACCAAATCCAATCCGTAACCTACCGTCTGATTTACTTTAGCCGGAACAAAATCTTTACTTATATATTGACTCACTAACATCTGCAACAAAGTTAGAAATTAGAACGTATAAAAAATAAAATCAACGGATTATTTTAGTTTTTTGATTTCATTCTTCAAAATCCAACACTTCTGCCACAACAAAAGTACTTCCTCCAACGTAAATAAAATCATTTTTTGACGCACTGTTTTTTGCCCTATTGAATGCTTCTTTTATCGACGTAAAATAGGTGGAATCAAGATTTTTAGGAACAATTTTCTTCAGTTCTTGAATTTCAAATTTTCTAAAAACATCAGGTGCACTAAAATAATAATAAGCATTTTCCGGAAAGAATTTTAAAATTGATTCTACATCTTTATCATTCACAAAACCTAAAACCAAATGTAATTTCTCATAAGAAGTCTGATTCAATTGTTTTTGAATCTCTTGTAATCCATGGGTATTATGAGCTGTGTCGACCACAATCAAAGGTTGAGTTTGCAAAATTTCCCAACGGCCGCGTAATCCTGTGTTTTTAACTACATTTATCAATCCTTCCTGTAAAGATTTTTCTGAAATTACATAGCCTGATTTCCGAAGTTGTCGAATCGCTGCTACCACTGTTTTTTTATTTTTCGTCTGATAAATCCCTTTTAAATCCGATGGATAATCCGGAATTTCTAAAGATTCTGAAAACACAATTTCAGCGGTTAACTCTTTAGCTTTTTTCATGAAAACAACTGCTATATTTTGTGAAGCTTCACCGATAATTACCGGAACTTTCGGTTTTATGATACCGGCTTTTTCAAATGCTATTTTCTCCAAAGTATTGCCCAAAAGAGAAGTGTGATCCCATCCAATATTTGTAATGACTGACAAAATCGGATGAATTATATTCGTTGCGTCCAAACGTCCGCCCAAACCGGTTTCAACAACAGCAAAATCAACTTTTTGTTTTTCAAAATAAGAAAATGCCATTGCAACGGCAACTTCAAAAAAAGAAGCTTGGACAGATTCAATAAATGCGGCATTTTTTTTTACAAAATCAAGTACAAATTCTTTGGTACATATTTCTCCATTCACACGAATCCGTTCTCTAAAATCCTTAAAATGAGGAGAAGTCGTTAATCCTACTTTGTATCCTTCGGACTGTAAAACTGAAGCTATCATGTGAGAAGTGCTTCCTTTTCCATTAGTTCCGGCAATGTGAATACATTTTAATTTCTTTTGAGGATTCCCCAAATGTTCACAAAGTTTTGTGATATTCCCGATGTCTTCTTTATATGCTAAATTTCCCGAACGCTGAAACATTGGGAGTTTTTGGTCTAACCAGCGGAGTGTTTCTTCGTAATTCATTTTCCAATTAAAAAGACTTCTGAAAACCTTCCTAAGATTAAGTTTTCAAAAGTCTTTTCCTTTTTTTATAAATTTATTTTTATCCGGCAATCATACGAATTCCAATACGACGGTTTTGAGCATCGCAAATGTCGGTTTTATCGGTACAAATCGGTTCAGCAGAACCATAACCTTCTGATTGGATTCGATTTTCATCAATTCCGAATTTCACTAAGTATTGTTTAACTACATCAGCACGAACTGTGGATAATTTCAAATCATCATTTTCATTTCCAGAATCATTCATAAAACCTCCTATTTTAATTTTCACTTCAGGAAATTCTTTCATCAGAATAAAAATATTTTTAATTTGAACTTCGGAACGATCAAGCATTTCAGCTGAATTGGCTTTGAAATAAATTTTATCCAAAATAATCCAATCGGCAGCATTTGATTTTTTTCTTGCTCCTTGTTGCAATATATTCGGATTTGAAAAATACCGGAATAATCTCGATTCTGAAGATTTTCTGTTTATCTGAATAGACTGACCTGAAGGTAATTCCAAATCAACAAGATCACCTGAATTAATAATATAATTTCCTTCTTTATCTACATTTTGAGACTCTGAAACAGCCAATATGGCTTGAGGTTCTCTAACTTCTTCTGTTTTACTTACATCAACGAAATTACTATTTTCCTTTTCACCTAAAATTGGTGCGATAACCAAACCGACTAAACAAGTTAATTTAATCAAAATATTCATGGAAGGGCCTGAAGTATCTTTAAATGGATCACCTACGGTATCTCCGGTTACAGCTGCTTTATGTGCTTCTGAACCTTTATAAGTCATTTTTCCGTCAATTTCCACTCCAGCTTCAAATGATTTTTTTGCATTATCCCAAGCTCCACCGGCATTATTTTGGAAAATTGCCCAAAGAACTCCTGAAACTGCAACACCTGCCATATAAGCTCCTAAAGCTTCTGCTCCCATTACAAATCCGATTAAAACCGGAGTAACAATAGTTAAAGCTCCCGGCAACATCATTTCACGTAAAGCTGCTTTTGTAGAAATTTCCACACATTTTCCATATTCCGGCGTTCCTGTTCCTTCCAAAATTCCCGGAATTTCTTTAAATTGTCGGCGTACTTCTTGCACCATTGCCATAGCTGCTTTTCCAACAGATTCCATTGCCAAAGCCGAAAAAACTACCGGAATCATTCCTCCAACAAATAAAGCCGCTAAAGTTTTAGCTTTGAAAATATTAATTCCGTCAATTCCGGTAAAGGTTACATAAGCAGCAAATAAAGCTAAAGCAGTCAAGGCAGCTGATGCAATTGCAAATCCTTTTCCTACTGCAGCCGTTGTATTTCCAACTGAATCTAAAATATCGGTTCTTTCCCGTACTTCTTTTGGTAATTCACTCATTTCAGCAATTCCACCTGCATTGTCGGCAATCGGCCCAAAAGCATCAATCGCTAATTGCATAGCGGTAGTTGCCATCATTGCTGAGGCAGCAATAGCCACTCCATAAAATCCTGCTAATTCATAAGAACCCCAAATTGCAGCTGCAAATAAAAGTACAGATGAAAAAGTGGACATCATCCCGGTAGCTAAACCAGCAATAATATTAGTTGCAGCTCCGGTTGATGAGTTTTTGACAATATTTAAAACCGGTTTTTTTCCTAATCCTGTATAATATTCTGTAAATGCAGAAATCAATCCTCCTACAGCCAATCCAATTAAGGTAGCATAAAAGACATATATTCTTGGAATTATCATAATTCCTTCTCCAAAGAAGCTCATGTATATTTTTTCCGGAAGCATCCAGTTAATCAAGAAGTAACCTGAAATCGCAATGAGAACAATTGAAGTCCAGTTTCCAAGGTTCAATGCTTTTTGAACTCCTGCTTCGCGCACTTCACCATTGCTTACTTTTACCAAGAATGTTCCGATAATAGAAGCGATAATTCCTACTCCGGCAATCATAATTGGCAAAATAATCGGTCCCATTCCTCCGAAATCGTCTTCAAACGGCACTCCATTTTGTGTTACATAATCTTTGATGATATAATTCCCTAATACCATGGATGCCAAAACGGTTGCTACATAAGATCCAAATAAATCGGCTCCCATTCCGGCTACGTCTCCTACGTTATCTCCTACGTTATCGGCAATTGTTGCTGGGTTTCTTGGGTCATCTTCGGGAATTCCGGCTTCTACTTTTCCTACTAAGTCTGCTCCGACATCAGCTGCTTTAGTATAAATTCCACCTCCAACACGAGCGAAAAGAGCAATAGATTCTGCTCCTAAAGAAAATCCTGCCAAAGCTTCTAAGGCAATGGTCATTTCATCATAAAATGTTTTTTCTCCTACTAAAAAATGAGAAGTAAATAGGATGAAAAATAAGGAAAGTCCTAAAACAGCTAAACCGGCAACTCCCAATCCCATTACGGTTCCTCCGGAAAAGGAAACTTTTAAAGCTTGAGGTAAACTGCTTCTTGCTGCCTGAGTGGTTCGTACATTAGCTGCAGTTGCTACGCGCATACCAACATTTCCTGCCAACGCAGAAAATATGGCTCCAATGATAAACGCCGGAACTATCAGCCAACTGGTTGTGTCAACAACTCGTGAAATTCCAAATAGAGCCAATGAAGCTACTGCCACGAAAATTAATAACAAACGATATTCTGCGGATAAAAATGCCAAAGCACCGTCTTGGATGTTTTTGGAAATGCTCTGCATTCGTTCATTTCCGGCATCTTGTTTATTTACCCACATGAACTTAAACCCCATCATCAATAATCCTACAATCGATAGAATTACCGGTATCCATAAAGATATTTCTTTCATACTATTTATATTGTGAAAATTTTAACAAATGCAAATATACTATATTCCTTTTATTTCAAAAGAAATAAAAATTTTATTCATTCCTATACAAATGAATCATTCAAAAAAAGACCGAAAAGCGTGAACAAACGTTAATTATACGTTTGAAAAGTTTATTCGTTATCCTCTGATTTGAAATTCGAGAAAGCACATTCAAGTTCAAAAGGAATATAACCATCGCTTTCGTTTACAAAATCCTGTACTTTTCCTTTCCATTTTAGACAAAGAGTTCCGGATTTGTCTTTGAAGAAAGAAAGTTCATTTTCATCAGATTCGAAGTTTTCATCCGAAAAATTCAAATTGGTATAAAAATATTCTTCCAATTCACCTTCTTCATCTTCAATTTCTACGTAACTGTACGGAATTTTAATACTATTTCCTGCTAACTCATGAATGTTTTTGAATGTGACCGGAAAATCATCAATGGATAAAATGACTTGTGGGAAATCATTTTGAAGAGAATCTTCTTCAAGGTGATCCAATTCTTCAGTAGAAAAAATTTCAACCAACAAATGGTACTTTTGACCTGAATAAATCACTTTGCAAAAACATTTTTCAATGTAATAAGTAAAGGTTTCTTCCGGATGGAAGAACTTGATTGTTTTCATTAGGACGCTTAAATCTGATAATTTTGGGCGAATATAATAAGACTTCTTTGATTAACAAAAAACAGAGGAAATTTTTGTGCAATTTACTTTTTTTATAAAAACTATATTTCAATATAGGGGTTTATAATCAACTTTAAATCAGCTTATTATCCTTTGCTTTTTGAATAGCTTCTAATTTATTGTGTACCTGTAATTTTTTATAAATATTCTCTGTATGCTTTCGGACGGTACTGGGCGAAATAATTAAATTTTCAGCAATCACAGTATAACTCAATCCTTTGCTCAATTGTTCCAACACATCAATTTCACGAGCTGATAATTCAATTTTTTCTTTTTCCTCTTGCTGAATTTCAAACGAAATCGGATTTCGAAGTAATTTCAAGGTTTTCAATGCAATAGAAGGAGTCATTGCAGCACCGCCTTCCAAAGTTTCTTTAATTCCATTATACAGACCTTGTGGGTCGATTTCTTTCAGTAAATAACCATCTGCCCCGGCTTTAATTGAATTAAAAACATTTTCATCGGTATCAAAAACGGTCAACATGACAACTTTAATTTGCGGATAACGGTTTTTCACCTCAGTTGTTGCTGCTATTCCGTTCATTTGAGGCATTTCAATATCCATTAAAATCAAATCTACTAATGCGTCTTTTTCTAATTTTTGCAATAAATCTTTTCCATTTACAGCAGTAAACTTCAAAACTAAATCATCAAAAAAAGATAATTTTTCCTCTATCACTTTGGTTAAGAAATAATTATCATCTACTATGGCTATCCGAATCTTCACATGCCAAATTTATGAATTTTCATTTACTACACATCCACTACAATGGTTCTTTTTAGCTCCGGTAACTGAACTAAGTACATTGACTTGATTTTCAAGCCGTAATAAACCCAACAATCCGAAAATTAAAGCTTCTTTGTATTCGATTATTTTCTTTTCCGGAAGATGAACTTGTGCTTTAGTTTGGCTTTTAATCAAGTGAAGCAAATAAGAATTATAAGCTCCACCGCCCGTTATCAGGACATTTTTTATTGAATTTTCATTTAAAACCCGACAAATTTGATACGAAATATGCTGACTAAAAGTTGCTAACCAATCACAAACCGACAAATCAAAAG
>JAVFAE010000077.1:0-8648 GCA_034002605.1 Weeksellaceae bacterium
GGAAATTTTCATGGTAGAACTACCACTATTATTTCCTTTTCCAATGATGAAGATGCCAAAAATAATTTTAATCCTTATACTTCCGGATTTATCACAGTAGAATACAATTCTGTTGAATCATTAAAAGCTGCAATTGAGAAAGAAGGCGATTTTATTTGTGGATTTTTAGTAGAACCAATTCAGGGAGAGGCAGGAGTAAATGTGCCTGAAGAAGGCTATTTAACGGCTTGTTATGAACTTTGTAAAGCACGAAATATTTTATTCATAGCCGATGAAATTCAAACCGGAATTGCCCGAACCGGAAAAATGTTAGCGGTAGATCATGAAAATTTAAAACCGGATATGCTGATTTTAGGAAAAGCTTTATCCGGAGGTGTTTATCCGGTTTCAGCTGTTTTGGCAGACAATGAAGTTATGAATGTCATTCAACCGGGACAGCACGGTTCCACTTATGGAGGAAATCCTTTGGCTTGTGCAGTTGCGATAGAAGCTCTACAAGTAGTTTTGGACGAGAAATTAAGTGAAAGAGCCGAGCGTTTAGGGAAAATTTTTCGTTCAGAAGTAGAAAAAATGATAGCTAAATTTTCATTTTTACAATCCGTTCGTGGAAAAGGGTTATTAAACGCAATTTTAATTAATGACACACCGGAAAGCACTACAGCTTGGGATTTATGCATAGAATTAATGAATTGTGGATTATTGGCCAAACCTACACATGGAAACATAATCCGATTTGCTCCTCCACTCAGCATCAGTGATGAGGAATTTGAATCTGCATTAAAAATTTTAGAAAAAGCATTTACTAATTATAAAAATAAAGCTTAATTTTGCTCGTACAACTTAATACCAACTATATGAAAAAAAATCTATTCACCCTGCTGTTTTCTTTTAGTTTTTTCAGTATTTTAATTGCTCAAGAATCCAAAACTCTGAACTTTAATACCTCTGAAATAAATGAAAATGAAAAGTTGGTTCTTTCCGAAAATTGGCAAACTTATATTGATGATAATACCATTTTAGTTTATAACGGAAGTATAAACAATGAGTCCGGCAAGAAACTAACTAATTTTAATTTGGATTTGTATTTAGTTCCAAGAGATTTGGATATTAGAAATGGTGCTTTCAAAGCTTTTTTTATCACGAGCCAAGCCTATCCAAGCATTGATAAAAATGCAAAAATGGTTCGGGTAAACATCAAAGAAAAACTTAGAAATCCAATCATAGAAGGTTTGTACACTCCTCTACTCGTATTGAGCCGAAAAGGAAAAGTTTTGGACATTCACAAAGTAGAAAATTTAGTAAAAATTGAGGATAAACTCATTACACTTTATCAACCTGAAATGGAAACTACCGTTGACACGAGCTTAAATCCGGTTGTGAAAATTTCTGTAAACGAAGACCGCTCTGTTTCTCTTGAAAAAGAATGGAAAGTCGAAATTGATTTAGCGAATATGTTAGTTAAAATAATAGGTGGCGATATTGCCAACAATACAAATTCAGATATTCAAGAATTATCATTAAATGTCTTTTTAACACGTGAAAATCAAGCTATAATTACAAAAAACTTTGAAGGACTTTTGATTGCTAGTGCGGATTTGAATAAACCTATTGAAAAAAACACAAAGTTTGTTGATACTTCTATCACAACCAATGCACGACAGATTCCTCAAAGTGGAACTTACTACATTTTATTAACTTTATCCAGCAAAGATGAAAATGGAAATATTCATGTCAGAAATAAGATTGCGTTTCCAAATGCTGTTTCATTCTAAAGGATATTTTCGATGAAATCCAATTAATAAATCGACAAAACGACCATAAGATTCCAAGCCTTCTTGATTGTTCATCTTCAGGAAGGCTTCGTTCATTAATGAAAATACATCATCGGCAGGTCCCCCGTATTTTTTACTGATTTCAATTTCGTATTCGCGATCTCTTTTCATTCCTTCTGAATATTTGTTTTCTACAAAATCTTTCACAAAAAGTGGATCGTATAAGAAAATCCGATTCAAAATACTCCGCATAGCTCTGAAACTACTGATATAAATTAAATCCGGATGAACACTTTCTTTTCCCAATAAAAAACCGATAAAGTTGGCTTCATTTTCCGGTGCAAAACCAAACTGATGAGCAGTTTCATGCAATTGGGTGAATAACAAAGCTGTTTCTGCCATTTTAGTATTAAAATGAGATTCTGCCGTAAATGGATTGTAATATCCTGAAATACCTAAATAACTTATTCCTGCGCTGTAAAGTGAAGGTTTTAAATTTGGGCTGAATAAATGCACAAAATGAATTTCAGGATAATTCTGTTGTATTTTATAAACAGAATTACGGATTTCTGCACGGAGTTCTTCATCAGAAATCTCATGTTTGAAAACCCCATTTTTATCTTCTTTTACTTTTTCTCTGTATGATTTGGCAGTTTTATAATAATAATTTGCTGCATTTTTTAATTCTGATAATTTAGGTGATTCACTTTCATAAATCTCTTGTAAAGGTTGTTTGTAATAATTATAACCCCAAATCAAGTAGAAAAAAACATAAACTAAAGTGATGATTTTAAAAAAGGAATCAATTTGAACTTTTGCTTTAGCATTATTTTTTTGACGAAATGAACGAATGAGTTTTACTAAAAATTTAATCAGTAAAATAGCAATAATAAAATAGAATACATCGCCCAATGAAAACGAAAAATAACTACTGAATGAATAGACTAAATTCCCCAAATGGTTACCAATTGACTGAAATAATGTGTCCGGAAGAGATGTTAAATTTCCAATTACTTTTAATCCAAAAAAAACCAATATGAAAATTGCAAGCGTTCTGAATTTCCATATCAAATTAAGCAATAATTTAATATCACTTTTTTTTATTTTTTTTCTCATTTATTGTTTTACCAAAATTAACCTAAAGCCAAATTTAACTAATTTCTTTCACAATCCTATAAAATCCTTTTTTAGTCTTCTTTTTTACTAACAGGAGTGAGTTCAAAACGAAAATTCAATTTATTTTTTTGATTTTTAACATTTTGTTAACTGTTCTCGGAATGATAATTGTCAGTTATGTGGGCGATTATTAAAAAAACACAAATTATGAAGAAAGCGTTAGTAGTCGCATCTATCGGTTTAGGAATTTTTATAAATGCACAAACGATGACGACTGATTATCAAGAAACACAAACAGAAGTTATGCCGGTTCAAGAAGATATTATTTACAGTACCACTTCACGTCCGGACGATTCAGGTTTTTTACAAACAGTAGGTTTTAGTGGTGCTTGGAAATTTGATATGAATTTAGACAAGCATAAAATCATTTTAACCGGTGGAGCACTCATTAATCAAAGTAATTCCTCGTCGAATGAAATTCGTTTAATGGTGTATTTGGCAGATAAACCATTTAATTTAAATAATCCGGAATTCATCGGTGAAGTTTATTCCGTAATTGATATTTCTGCTTTGAATGCAGGTCAAAAAGAATCCGGACAAGTATATGAAACTTCTTGGGCATCAGAAAAAGATCCTCAAAAAGGAATTTATTATCCTTATATTCTGTTAGGAGAGAAAAACCCAAAAACAGACCAATTTGAAGTAAGAGATGTGAAAGTTTTTGAAAAAACCATTACAATTTTATAATAAATTAATCTTGTTTTAAAAAGCCATTTTTGAGAAAGAATGGCTTTTTTATTTATAAAATTCATTTAATTTTTAGAAATTATTATCTTATCCATTTGCCGGATTATATCTTCTTGCGTCTGCTTATTCATGTCCAATACTATGTTTTGTCCACCATAAGGAGCATACATTTTACTATTTGAAACAGAGAATAATCCAATTGTCGGCACTTGAGATGCACATCCTAAATGCATCATACCCGAATCGGCAGCTAATAAAAGTTTACAATTCTCCATAACTGATGCAATTTCGCGAATGTCTTTACTGTAAAAAGCAGGTAATTTATTATCTAATTGTGAAATGTTTTCAACCGGTAAAATCTCAATTAAATTAAATTCTTTACTGTATTTAGGATAAAATTTTTGATAGAATTCATCCCACCATTCTACTGGAAAACACTTAGTTCCGGTTGCATAAGTAAAAAAAGCTATTGTTTCCCGTTTAGTGTCTTTTGTGATTTCATCTAATTTTATTTTCCCTTCAGCAATTTCTTTTTTATCTAATCTCAGACTTAATTTCGGTACTTCTCTCTCCTCTACTTTTTGATTTAAAACTCGTAAAAATTGCCGAAAATTATACACCGGAAATTTTGCCATGTGTTCATAATCCGAATATTTTTCTGTAAGTCCCTCAAAATCGTCACCAAAAAATTTAAACTCAGAACGAGCAATTAAAGCTGAAATCCTTCCGGAAGAAGAGCCTTTCTCAACATTGATGACTAAATCATATTTTTTTCTACGCAACTTTATCCAAACGGCAAGGTATTTTCCAAATTCTTTAAATGGCTTTTTAGGCAGTTCAATGATTTGATTAATTTGTGGATAATTTTGAAAAATAATTGGTGCAATTTTTCCTTTTACAAATAAATCAATGGTACAATCCGGATAATTTTCACAGATTTCTTCTACCAAAGGAGTTACCATCAACATATTTCCCAATCGATGATTCGGGCGACTGATTAATACACGTTTCATCTTAAACAAATGTGCTTTTTTCTGCATAGTTTGAGGTGAATTTTTTCCTAATCCGAAAGTCAGTGAGTGAGTCAGTTTTCGTCGGTAAACATTAACTTTTGATTTAAAGCTCATAGTACTAATTATTTTCTTGGCAAGTAATTTTATTTAATTTTAATTAAAATTGTCGCATATTTTTATTTATCCAACAATTTGATGTCCACTCTTCTGTTTTTTGCTTTGCATTCATCCGTATCGTTGGCTTCACAAACAAAATTTATTGCACCAAAACCTTCTGATTCAATTTGCAACGCATCCACTCCATTTTCAATCAATTGATTAGCTATATTTTTAGCTCGTCCTGTTGAAATTCGAATATTGGTTTCATCTTGTCCTTGATTATCCGTAAATCCTCCAATTTTAATTTTCGCATTGGGATATGCGTTTAATAAAATTACTAAATGTTGAATTTGTCGATTTGAATTCTCTGTTAACTCCGATTTTCCAGTCGTAAAATATACCCGATCCAAAGTAATCCAATCTATATTTTTATGTGGTTGTGCAATAAAATCAGGATTTTGTAATTGTTCATACAACTTAAATTCGGCACTCTTGTCGCCTACTCTTATTTTAGTACTGTCCGGTAAAATAATTTCTGTCCATTCACCCGTGTCGTAAATGTAATTTCCCAAAGAGTCCAAAGTATTAAGTAAACTAATTTCTTCTTCCGGAATAATTTCGTTTTGAATTTTTGTCGTTTCAATTATACCGTCAATACGCTCTTTATCGCATTTACAACTAATTCCGACAAAAAGAAAAACCAAACTTAAAAATATCCAATTCTGCATAAAATTAATTATTTAAGTGCTTTTTAACTTTTTAAAAATTAAATCTTTCAAAGTTATAGGATTGAATCCAAAAAGAAAAAAATATATTTGTCTAAAATTAAATACTGTCAAATGAACTTTCCTCAAACGCACACACTTAAAGAAATAGCTAAAATCATAAATGTACCTTTTATCGGAAATGAAAATTTTCCAATAAAAGGCATTAATGAAATTCATGTGGTAGAACCCGGAGATATTGTTTTTGTTGACCATCCCAAGTATTATGATAAAGCACTAAACAGTGCTGCTACCGTAATTTTAATCAATAAAGAAGTAGAATGTCCGGATGGAAAAGCTTTGCTGATATCCGACGATCCCTTTCGTGATTTTGTCAAAATCGGACAATATTTCAATGCTTTCCAACCTGCTTTTCAAGCTATTTCATCTACTTCTAAAATTGGAAAAGGCACACATATTCAACCTCAGGTTTTCATTGGTGAAAATGTGGAAATTGGTGAGAATTGTTTGATTCATGCTCATGTTTCAATTGGAAATAATTGTAAAATCGGGAATAATGTCATCATTCATTCCGGAACTGTTTTAGGAGGTGACGGTTTTTATTACAAAAAAAGAGAAACAGGATTTGATAAATTACGTTCCGTTGGAAATGTTGTCATTGAAGACGATGTTGAAATCGGAGCTAATTGTACAATCGACCGAGGAGTAACGACTTCTACAATTATTGGAAAAGGAAGTAAATTAGATAATTTGATTCAAATCGGACACGATACCCGAATTGGTGAAAAATGTTTAATTGCTTCACAAGTTGGAGTAGCCGGCTGCGTAATTATTGGAAATGAAGTTACCTTATGGGGACAAGTTGGAGTAAAAAGTGGTGTTACAATTGGAGACAAAGTAGTTGTAATGGCACAATCGGGTGTTGGGCATAATTTGGAAGAAGGAAAATCTTATTTTGGTTCTCCGGCAGAAGAAACCCGAAAAATGTACCGTAAAATAGCAGCTACTCAACTTTTAGTCAACGATTATTTAAACCGAAAAAAAGAAGAAGGTGAATCCTAAAAAATGATTGATTTTATTCATTATTTTCTCCATTTTGTATTTCCTTTAGGAATTGCTTTTGTGTTTTTTCGGAAAATTTGGAAAAAAGCCTATTTAATTTTTCTTTTGACAATGTTAATTGATTTGGATCATCTTTTAGCAACGCCAATTTTTGACCCAAACCGATGCAGTATTAATTTTCATCCACTTCACTCCTATCCGGCTATTTTTGTTTACTTTGTGTTATTATTTTTTCCTAAAACCCGAATTATTGCTGTCGGATTATTATTTCATATAGTAACCGATTCAATTGACTGTTGGCTACACTCAGGAGGTTAAAGAATAAATTTTAACACTTTTCAATCAAGTTTAAAAAAAATGTGTACTTTTGGCAATCATTAAATTTTATGGACGAAATCACTATACACGGGAAAACTTTTATCCCTTATATCGCATTTGAGGAGATTGAACACGCCATCAAACGAATTGCTGCTACTATTTATGCGGAACACAAGGAAGATATTCCGGTTTTTATTGGTGTTTTAAATGGTGTAGTTATGTTTATGAGTGATTTTTTAAAGCAATATCCGGGTGAGTGTGAAATTTCATTTTTAAAAATAGCTTCTTACGAAGGAATGTCTTCTTCCGGGAAAGTAAAACTTCACATGGATGTTCCCATGGATTTAACCGACCGACATGTTATTATTTTAGAAGATATCATTGATACAGGAAACACTTTAGAGGCTTTATACGATATTTTAAAAACTAAAAACACAAAAAGTATTAAAATTGCTACACTACTTTATAAACCGGATGCTTACAAAAAAGATTTAGAAATAGATTTAATAGCCTTAACAATACCTGATAAATTCGTAGTGGGTTATGGCTTGGACTATAACGGATTGGGCAGAAATTTACCCGATATTTATCAAATTAAAATGACAGAATGATTCACATAGTATTATTTGGCCCTCCGGGAAGCGGAAAGGGAACACAAGCACAACTTTTAGAAGAAAAATTTAATTTAAAACATCTTTCTACCGGAGATATGTTTAGATTTAATCTTAAAAACCAAACTGAATTAGGCAAATTAGCCCAATCTTATATGGACAAAGGTCATTTGGTCCCAGATGAAATCACAACCAATATGTTGCGTGAAGAATTAAAAAAATATACCGGACAATATGCAGGTTTTATTTTCGACGGCTATCCGAGAACTATCCGACAAGCAGAATCATTAGACAAAATATTGGCTGAAGACTTGAATGATGAAATCACGCTTACGCTATCTTTAATTGTGGAAGATGAAGTATTGGTCAATCGTCTTTTGGAACGCGGAAAAGAAAGTGGCAGATCTGATGATGCCAATGAACAAATCATTCGGGAAAGAATCACAGAGTATTATGCAAAAACCAAAGAAGTAGCTTCTTACTACACAAAGCAAAATAAATATGTAGAAATTAACGGTGTAGGTAATGTGATGGATATTACAGAAAAATTAACCTGTGAAATTCAGGCCATCGTTTAAGACTTTATATTATTTACTTTCATTCAACTTAGGTCTTTCTTCCGCATTAGCGATTACCCAAGCAGTTGCAAAGATTAAACGAGCTCGTTGTGCCAACAAATCATAATTGATTTTATCAGGTGTGTCACTTGGTTTGTGGTAATCTTCATGCACTCCGTTAAAATAAAAAATAATCGGCACATTGTGTTTGGCGAAATTGTAATGATCGGAACGATAATAAAAACGATTTGGGTCATTTTCAGTATTGAATGTATAATCCAAGTCCATTTGAATATACTTCCGGTTAGTTTCTTCGGAAATCTGATGCAATTCCAAACTCAAACGGTCTGAGCCAATCAAATAAACATAATTTGTATTGTCTTTATGCAAATCATCTACCCGGCCAATCATATCAATATTTAAATTGGCAACCGTATTTTCTAATGGAAAAACCGGTTGTATATCAGTATAAAATCGAGAGCCTAAAAGTCCCAATTCTTCCGCTGTTACATGAAGAAATAAGATTGAACGTTTCGGTCGGAATCCATCTTTTTCTGCTTGTTTAAATGCTTTTGCAATTTCTAAAACCGCAACACTTCCTGAACCGTCATCATCAGCTCCGTTATAA
>JAVFAE010000078.1:0-8267 GCA_034002605.1 Weeksellaceae bacterium
GTAATAGTAATAATTTTCAATTAAAATAATTCCACATTTTTAATTAAATTCCCAATAAACAGAATAAAATTGCTCACTGTCTAAAAATCCGGAAACAGCTGTTTCGTTGGGATTATAATATGATTTTGTAACTGATTGAAGACTTTTCACTTTTCCAACTAAATTAAAGTCGGCTCTTTTGTATTGTCCAAAAGAGAAAGTTGCTAAAAATAAAAAAAGAAGATTAATCTTCATTTCGTGTTTTTTTATAAAAATTAATAAGTCCGTTGGTCGAAGAATCGTGCGAATTAATTTTTTCAGTGGTTTTTAATTCAGGTAAAATTGTATTTGCCAATTGTTTGCCTAATTCTACGCCCCATTGGTCAAAACTGAATATATTCCAAATTACACCTTGAACAAAAATTTTATGTTCATACAAGGCTAATAGTGAACCTAAAGTTTTAGGTTTCAGTTTTTTAAAAACAATAGAATTTGTTGGCTGATTTCCTTCAAATTCTTTAAAAGGAAGTAGTTTTTCAATTTCTTCCGGAGTTTTTCCTTGTTGAATTAATTCTTTTTCTGCTTCTTTTCTTGTTTTTCCAAAAGCCAAAGCTTCGGTTTGTGCAAAGAAATTGGAGAGTAGTTTTTCATGATGTTCACCAAGCGGATTTAATGATTGAGCTGCTACTAAAAAGTCGGAAGGAATGAGTTTTGTTCCTTGATGAATTAATTGATAAAAAGCATGTTGCCCGTTTGTACCCGGTTCTCCCCAAATAATTGCTCCAGTTTGATAGTTGATTTTTTCACCATTTCGGTCAACCGATTTTCCATTACTTTCCATATCGGTTTGTTGCAAATAAGGAGCAAATTCTGATAAATATTGGTCATAAGCTAAAATTGCATGGGTTTCGGCTTCAAAAAAATTAGTGTACCAAATTCCTAATAAAGCCAAAATTACCGGAATGTTTTTTTCAAATGTTTCTATTTGGAAATGTTTATCCATTTCATGAGCTCCTTGTAATAATTCTTTGAAATTATCAAAACCAATCGCCAAGCAAATACTCAATCCAATAGCACTCCAAAGTGAATAACGCCCTCCTGTCCAATTCCAAAATACAAATTGATTTTCCAAATCAATCCCAAACTCTTGAACGGCTTCTGAATTTGTGGAAATTGCAACAAAATGCTTGGCAATAGCTGTTTTTTTTGCTCCGGAATTTAAAAACCATTCTTTTGCTGAGTGAGCATTGGTCATGGTTTCCTGAGTAGTGAAAGTTTTGGAAGCAATAATGAAAAGAGTGGTTTCCGGATTTAAATTTTTTATTGTTTTTTGTAAATGAGTAGAATCGATATTGGAAACAAAATGAAGATGTAAATGATTTTTGTAGTAATTCAAAGCTTCAACCACCATTTTCGGACCTAAATCAGAACCCCCGATTCCGATATTCACAATATCGGTAATATTTTTTCCGGAAAAACCTTTCCACTCGCCTGAAATTACTTTAGAACTGAAGTTTTTCATTTGTTCTAAAACCGAATGAATTTCCGGAATTATATTTCTTCCGTTTTGCTCAAGTTTTTGATTATTAGGACTTCGTAAAGCAGTATGTAAAACTGCTCTCGATTCAGTTTGATTGATTAAGTCACCTGAAAATTGCTTTTCAATGGCATCATTTAATTTACATTCGTTTGCTAATTCAATCAGCAATTCAACAGTTTCTTTGGTAATTCGGTTTTTAGAAAAATCTACCAAAATATCCTGAAAGTTCAGATGAAATTTTTCAAATCGTTGTGAATCAAGAAATAATTCCCTAAGATGAGTGTCTTTTATGGATTCAAAATGGTTTTTTAATTTACTCCACGCTTTTGTTTCAGTAGGATTTATACTTTGTAAAGGCATAATTTTTAATTCAAATTCAATCTTTATGCTACGAAATTACGTTCTTTTACAACAAATGCACAATTTTTCATTTCCTGTATTTTGTTTTCAAAATAATAACGTATTGTTTTTTGTATAATTGTGATAATGCAGAATACAGAAATTTCATTTTATTAAAAACAGAAGCCTGAGAATAAATAAGAAGTTCAATGCAAAAAATATTTTTTTGTGTGCTTAAAATTTTCCTAAATTGCGGTTTCGATTGGGAAAATTGATTTGGCATTAACTTTGTTTAATTAAACTTTTAAAAACACCTTTATGAAAAATATTTATCTATTTATGCTGTTTATTTGTGCAACCTCTGTCGCTTCCGCACAAGGTTTTCATACTTCGACTACAAATATTGAGTATGAAAACGGAAGTTTAAAAATTACAGCAAAGTTTTTTACCGAAGATTTAGAAAGTGTGGTTGGAGCTTCTGTTTCCAATCGGGATGCTTTTGATGCAAAAGCCAAAACTTATACACAATCGAATTTA
Organism: Weeksellaceae bacterium; assembly: GCA_034002605.1. Taxonomy (GTDB): domain Bacteria; phylum Bacteroidota; class Bacteroidia; order Flavobacteriales; family Weeksellaceae; genus Moheibacter. The sequence continues at coordinate 2,396 of JAVFAE010000078.1, forward strand.
AATGTGAAAATTAATGGACAAAATGCAACACTTTCTTATATTGGTTCACAAACTAATGACAAATCCACCCGATTGTATCTGAAAATCGACGGAGTGAGTACCATCAAAGAAATTGAAGTAAATAATCAAATGCTGATTGAAAAATTTTCTGACCAACAAAATCTGGTAACTTTCGATATAAAAGGAGTTCGGAAAAGTTTTACAACCCGAAAAGGAAATACAACCGGAAAGTTGACTTTTTAAAGAAGTCCTAATTTTTTCCAATCTTCCCAAAAGTCCGGATACGATTTATTAACAACTTCAGGGTTTTCGATTTCAATATCATATAAAACCACTAAAGGAGCAAAACTCATCGCCATTCTATGGTCGTTATAGGTTTTGATTTGAGGTAATTTTTCTTTTTCGCAAAAACCGGTAATTTCCAAGCTATCGTCGGATATAACACAATTTGCTCCGATTTTTTTCAATTCATTTTGTAATGCTAAAAGTCGGTTGGTTTCTTTGATTTTTAAAGTTTTTAATCCGGTTAATTTACATTTTAAACCTAATCCGGCTGCTGTTACAGCTATGGTTTGTGCAATGTCCGGTGTTTTGTTCAAGTTTAATTCAAAAGTTTTATAAATAAAATCCGGTGTTTTTTTCAGTTGAATTTGAGTACCGGAAATTTGAGTTGCTACACCAAAGTGGTTTTTGTAAATTTCACTTATTTGTGCATCACCTTGTTGACTTTTTTCAGAAAAATGAGTTAATTTAATTTCTGCCGATGAAGAAAGTGCCACCAAAGAATAGTAATAGGATGCCGAACTCCAATCGGATTCTATGGTAAAAATTTGTAATTTTAGTTCTTTTTGAGGTTGAATTTGAATTTTATTATCTTCAAAATGAACAGAAATTCCGACTTTTTTCAGGAAATTAATACTCATCAACAAATAAGGAAGTGAAGTAATTTTTCCTTGTAATTGAATCGTTAAACCATTCGGTAATTTGGGTGCAATCAATAACAAAGCTGTAATAAACTGACTGCTTATATCGGCTTGAATTTCAATAAAATCTTTTTCAATTTTTTGTCCTTCAATTTGTAAAGGTGGAAAACCTTCTTTTTCTAAATAATTGATTTTGGCACCTAAGCTTCTCAAAGCTTCAACCAGAATGGAAATAGGTCGTTCTTTCATTCGGTCAGAACCGGTCAAAATTGTTTTTTTTTCTTTTTGAATGGAAAAGTAGGCAGTTAAAAAACGCATTGCTGTTCCGGCGTGGTGGATATCAATTTCTAATTCACTGCTATTCAGTGTGTTTTCTAATAAAAAACTATCTTCTGAGTTGGATTTATTGTGTAATTCAAGCGGATTTTGAAATAAAGCATTCAAAATCAAAAGTCGATTGGTTTCACTTTTTGAACCACAAATATGAATTTCTGTTGGAAGAATTTTTTCTTTTTGAGAAAGAAATAAGTTGGACATTTTATTTTAATTTCTCATTATTTTGATGACGGTCATGATCGCGTTTGGTTTTGATTTTCATTTTTTTATCAAACGCAGTCTGCAAATCTGTTCCGGTTTGATTGGCTAAGCACAAAACAACGAATAACACATCGGCTAATTCTTCACCTAAATCTTTTTGTTTGTCAGATTCTTTTTCGGATTGTTCACCGTATCGTCGGGCAATAATTCGGGCAACTTCACCTACTTCTTCGGTTAGTTGTGCCATATTGGTTAGCTCGTTAAAATAACGAACTCCATGATTTTGAATCCAATCATCGACTTCTTTTTGTAATTTTTGAAGTTCCATGTTTTTTTGATTTACGTATCTTTTTCCAATTTATGACTTCTTGATTTTAGCACATTGGAAGTTAATTCTTTGTATTCAATTCGTTTGTTGAAAATCTCAATAGCTCTGTAAATAGCCTCCCGAAAAGATGTTGGGTCGGCTAAATTTTTTCCGGCAATGTCATAAGCTACACCATGGTCAGGAGAAGTTCTGACAAAAGAAAGTGAGGCGGTATAATTCACACCTTCTTCAAAACATAATGTTTTGAACGGAATTAAGGCCTGATCGTGGTACATTCCTAAAACGGCATCAAATAACTGAAGGTTTTTGGGCGTGAAAAAACTATCGGCAGCATACGGCCCGTAAACTAACATTCCTTTTTTATATAATTCTTGAATTACAGGAATTATTACATCTTTTTCCTCCTGTCCCAAAAGTCCGTTATCACCGGAATGAGGATTTAAACCTAAAACGGCAATTTTAGGACGACTAATTCCAAAATCTTCAATGAGTGATTTTTCAATTGCTTTTATTTTTTCGGAAATTCTCGTCTGATCAATCGAAGAAGCTACTTCTTTTAACGGAATATGTTGAGTTACCAAACTAACTTTCAAAGTATCGGTTACTAAAAACATCAAGGGTTTTCCTTTCCAAACTTCACCTAAATATTCGGTATGCCCCGGAAAGTTAAATGCATCTGATTGTATGTTTTTTTTATTGATAGGAGCAGTAACCAAAATATCACAATTACCGTCTTTCACAGATTTTGCGGCTGCCTCGAGAGATTCAAAAGCATATTGTCCCGAAATGCTTGTTGCTTTTCCGGGTTCTATACTTTCTGCATCTTTCCATAAATTGAAAACATTAATTTTTCGAGGAACAATTTTATCCAGAGAATGAATACCTAAAAACTGAATGTTTTCCTCTTTTAATTGGTTTTTATAGTAATTTAAATGTTTAGTTGAACCAAAAATAACCGGTGTGAAGAAATCGAGTATTTCTTTGTTTGCCAGAGTTTTTACTATGATTTCATACCCAATTCCATTGGTGTCGCCCACTGAAATAGCCACAATCGGTTTTTTATTGATTTCGCTCATCTTTTTGTGTAATAAAAGCACAAAGATAAAGTTTTGAAGTCAGAAATTTAGTTTTTAGAAAGTGTTTAAATTTAATTTTCTTGTAATTGATAGATGAAAAGTGAAAAATGTGAATTTATAAACAGATTCTAAATCTTTTCTTTTAGATTTTTAAGCATTGTTTGGCTCATTTTTTCCAAATCAAATTCCGGTTTCCAATTCCAATCTTTTTGAGCTACGGAATCGTCTATGCTTGCTGGCCAGGAATCTGCGATTGCTTGTCGGAAATCGGGTTGGTACCTAATTTTAAAATCCGGAAGATGTTTTTTTATTTCTTCTGCTAATTCTTTAGGAGTAAAACTCAAAGCATGAAGATTATAAGATGTTCTGATGCTTAATTTATTTTTATCCGCCTGCATCAATTCAATGGTTGCCCGAATTGCATCGTCCATATACATCATAGGAAGTGCCGTATTTTCTGAGAGAAAACATTCATAATTTCCGGTTTCTAAAGCTTGATAAAAAATATCTACGGCATAATCAGTTGTTCCACCTCCCGGGCGGGTTTTCCAGCTGATTAATCCCGGATAACGGATGCTTCGTACATCTACATCATATTTTTCATGATAATAATTACACCAAAATTCACCGGAACGTTTTGAAATTCCATAAACAGTCGTCGGAATTGCAAGTGCATTTTGCTCAGTTTTATTTTTTGGTGTTTCCGGTCCAAAAATCGCAATACTGCTTGGCCAATAGAGTTGTTTGATTTTTTTGTCTTTGGCTAAATCTAAAAAAGTTAATAGAGATTTCATATTCAAATCCCATCCTTTTCTTGGAAATTTTTCAGCAGTAGCAGAAAGCATAGCGGCTAAATGATAAACTATAGTGATTTGATGTTTTTCTACAACGGATACAATTTGCTCTTCATCCATTACATTTAATGACTCATAATAAGGGTCGTTTACTTCTTCTTTTGGTTTGATATCTGTAGATAAAACGTTTTTTTCTCCGTATATTTCCCGTAATGCCAGTGTCAGTTCTGAGCCGATTTGCCCTAAAGCACCGGTTACTAAAATTTTGTGTGTCATACAGCACTCCTGTTTAAACGAACAAAGATACAATTTATAGAATAAGAATTTTCTAAAAAATGCTTAAGAAATTATCTTGATTTAGGCTTAAAATTTACAATCGATTACTTTTAAAACCGAAACGATTTATTTTTTAACTGGTCACAAGTAAACGGTAAGCTAAATTCTTTTTTTTATATTTACGCTTCTTAAATGAAACTGCCTTATTTTGAGAGAAGCTGCATTTATTAAACAAAATAAAGAAAAGTGGTTGGAGTTTGAAAGAGCTTTGTACCACACATCTTCCATTAAGCCGGAACGTTTGGCAGAACTTTTTATTCAGGTCAATAATGATTTAGCTTATGCTCAAACGTATTATCCTAAAAGTAATGTGATTAAATATCTGAATGCAATCACCACAACGGCTTATCATAAAATTTACGGACATAAACAAAAGAAAGGTGGATTAGCGGATTTTTGGACACATGAAATTCCGATGATTATGTACCAATACAGAAAATACTTTTATTTTTCATTTTTTATTTTCTTTTTGATGGTTTTAATCGGTGTTTTTTCAGCTATTCACGAACCGGAATTTGTTCGTTCTATTTTGGGTGATGAGTATGTGGAAATGACAGAAAGAAATGTAGAAAACGGCGATCCCTTGGCAGTTTATAATAATTCAGGAAATTTAGATAATTTCAATAGCTTTTTTCTTATTGCTTTCAATAATCTGCGAGTAGGTTTGATGTCTTTTATTTATGGAATTTTTGGAGGAATCGGTTCCTTGTATTTTATGTTGGTTAATGGCGTAATGGTAGGAAGTTTTCAATATATGTTTTATGAAAAAGGACATTTTTTTCTTTCATTACGAACGATTTGGATGCACGGTTCTATGGAGATTTTTGCTATGTGTATTGAAATAGGAGCCGGAATTCTGATGGGAACAAGTTATTTGTTTCCCGGAGTTTTAACCCGAAAACAAGCTTTTTTCCAAAAAGGAAAAGCAGCATTAAAAATTGTGATGAGCACAATTCCATTTACCATTTTTGCAGCTTTAATAGAAGGCTATATCACACAGTTTGCTAATGAATTACCGATTTTTATCGCAGCACTTATTGTATTGTCCACATTGGGATTCATCGTTTGGTATTATTTGATTTATCCGGTTTGGGTATTCAAAAAAAGCGAAAAAGGCAAAGCATATCTTTTAAAAGAAGTAGGAAATGAAAAGATTTAAAGGCTTACTTGTTTTTTTGTTCTTTTTTGGATTCTGCTTGGCTCAGGAAGAAATGATCTTGAATACAGAAGCAGTTGAAAAGAAAACAAAACTTTACAATCATCAATTTGAACAAAGAGAATTTCCGCCGGAATTTAAAAATAAATACAAAGGAAAAAAATTCGATTACGACCGTGAAGTAAAGCCCGGAAAACCTTTATTTCAGACTGATTTTAAAATTCCGTCAGCCTATTTCAGCATTACAGCCTATTTAATTTTAGGTACGATTTTAATTTTAGTAATTTATTTTATTTTGAAAAATGTAGGAGGTTTTTCATTTGGAAATGGAAAAAGGAAATCTGGAATTAAAGTAGAAAAAAGTGTAATAGAAGATGGTGAAAATATTGAAAACAATAATTTTTCGGTATTGGTGGAACAAGCAAAAACAGAAGGAGATTATCGAAAAGCCGTTCGTTATTATTATTTATGGATTTTACAAAAATTAACCGAAAACCAACAACTTAAATGGAGTAAAAACAAAACCAATTATGATTATTTTTTGGAATTGGATCAAAAACCGATTCAAAGCGATTTTTCAGTCAGTAATTATTTGTACGATTACAGTTGGTACGGAAATTTTCAATTGAATTCTGCTGAATTTCAAAATGCAGAAAGTGTTTTTCAAAATACTTTAAATAAAATCAGATGATATTTGCACTGAAATACGGTTGGATTTTTTT
>JAVFAE010000079.1:0-8258 GCA_034002605.1 Weeksellaceae bacterium
ATTTAGTACACGATAAAAATTATATTTTACCAATAAAACTTAAACAGCTTCAGAAAATCCTTAGATTTTTCTATTTTCGTAAAAATTTTCAAAAATGGCATTAATACGGGAATTAGGAGAGAAAAAACCTCAATTGGGAGAAAATTGTTTTTTAGCCGAAACAGCAACTCTAATTGGTGATGTAAGTATGGGAAATGATTGCAGTATTTGGTACAATGCAGTTTTACGAGGAGATGTTCATTTTATAAAAATAGGAAATAAAGTAAATGTACAAGATAATGCAATGATTCATTGTACTTATCAAAAATCACCAACTACTATCGGCGATCAGGTTTCTATCGGGCACAATGCCATTGTTCATGGTTGTACCATTCATTCCAATGTTTTAATCGGAATGGGAGCTATTGTCATGGATGACTGCATAGTGGAATCGTATGCAATTGTCGCTGCCGGAGCAGTTGTTACACAAAATACTCACATTCGGGAAGGCGAAATATGGGCAGGAATTCCGGCAAAGAAAATTGGAGTTGTTTCTCAAAAATTAAGAGAAGGTGAAATCGAAAGAATTGCCAATAACTATGTAAAATACAGCAGTTGGTATAAATAATATTCTTAAAAACTACCCAAATACTGTCTGAATTACTTTTTTAATTCGGTTTCTGTCGTCATCAGTCAAATTAGAACCTGAAGGCAAACAAAGTCCATTTTCAAATAAATTTTCAGCTGTTTTCCCACCATAATAAAGCGATTTTTCAAAAATAGGTTGTAAGTGCATCGGCTTCCAAAGCGGGCGAGATTCAATATTTTCTTCCAATAATGCCAATCGTAAATCTTCACGATTTTTATTTGCTTTTTCCGGGTCAATCAAAATCGCAGTTAACCAATGATTTGAAAAATAATCCGAAGTAGGTTCACTCAACACTTTCACTCCTTTTATTTCTGAAAATAATTGAACATAAAACGCATTCATTTCTCGTCGCGTCTGAATACGAGACGATAAAACTTCCATTTGTCCGCGTCCGATTCCGGCGCAAATATTACTCATCCGATAATTATATCCAATGTGGGAATGCTGATAATGAGGCGCATTATCGCGTGCCTGAGTTGAAAGGAAAACGGCTTTTTCTTTGTCTTCTAAGGTATGACAAACTAAAGCTCCTCCTCCGGAAGTGGTAATAATTTTATTTCCGTTAAAAGATAAGACACCAAAACGACCAAAAGTTCCGCAGGATTTCCCTTTATAAGTCGAACCCAAGGCTTCTGCTGCATCTTCAATCAAAGGAATTTCATAGTGTTTGGCAATTTTTAAAATAGCTTCAACCTGAAAAGGCATTCCGTACAAATGAACAGCGACAATAGCTTTTGGTTTTTTTCCTTTAGCAATTCGGTCTTGAATGGCAGTTTCCAAAGCTTCAGGACAAATATTCCAGGTTTTGGATTCACTATCTACAAAAACAGGCGTTGCTCCTTGATAAACAATGGGATTTACCGAAGCAGAAAAAGTCATCGACTGGCAAATCACTTCATCGCCTACTCCTACTCCACACTCAATCAAAGCCAAATGCAAAGCTGCTGTTCCAGCCGATAAAGCTGCTACTTTTATATCTGCATTTAAGAATTTTTCCAAATCTTCTTCCAATCCGTTTACATTAGGTCCCAAAGGTGCTACCCAATTTTCATCAAATGCCTGATGAATGTATTTCAATTCATTCCCACCCATGTGAGGTGAAGAAAGCCATATTTTTTCTTTCATAATTTTATTTTTACTCATGTAAATTCAATTCTTCATTTAATAATTCTCTCTCAGCATCTTTTAACTCTGCTTCAAAAATTTCCTCAAAATAATATTTTACTTTTTCTTTTACTTCTTCCATCGGAATTTTCCTATTCAATTCTCTTTCGAGAGAGCTTACCGCTTTATCGCGAATTCCGCAAGGAATAATGTATTCAAAATAAGTCAAATCTGTGTTAACATTCAAAGCCAATCCATGAATGGTTACCCAACGAGAAGCTTTTACGCCAATGGCACATATTTTTCGGGCGTACGGTTTCCCAACATCTAACCAAACGCCGGTTTCACCTTTGGAACGTTCACATTTTAACCCATAATCGTTTAAAGTCCGAATGATTACTTCTTCTAAATTCCGGATATATAAATGAATATCGGGTTTAAAATTTTCTAAATCAAAAACCGGATAAACAACCAATTGTCCCGGTCCGTGATAAGTAATATCACCACCTCTATTGGTCTGTACAAAAGTAGCCTGAATTTTATCCAATAAATCCTGATTTGCCAGCATATTCTCGATGTGTCCGCTTCGCCCCAATGTATAAACGTGAGGATGTTCTACAAAAAGTAAATAATTTTTCGTTAATTCAAAATCAGTTAAGTCTTGTTTTTCTTTTTCTCTATTTCGGATTTTTATCGCAATATTTTCTGCTAATAATTCCTCTTGTCGATTCCAAACTTTTTGATACTCCTGATTTTCTCCTAAATCTTTGACTATAATTTTTCGCATAAGATGGAACAAAGATAATTCAGATTCGGGATGAATTCCAAACTTATCGGGATGGATTATTCAATATGACCAAAGCGGCGATAACACCCGGAATCCAGCCCATTAAAGTGAGTATAAATACAATTAAAACCGAACCACAACCTTTGTCATATACCGCTAAAGGCGGAAATATGACAGCTAATATAACCCTAACTAAACTCAATTAATTAAAATTTCACTTCAAAATTATAATCTTCCGGATTTTCCAATAAATCAGCCATCGGTACATCGGCTGTTACTGTTTTTTTATCTGCACTGATTTCTGCATTTTTTAAAGTAGTACTTTTTATTGGTTTTTCAAAATGATATTCGATTTTATAAGTATTCATATTCATGAATTCACGAACTGAAATCCCAAGAGAATCATCAGTTTCTTCCTCTTGAATTTCGATTTTTTCATTCAATGATTTTCTTTCAAAGCCTTTTTCATTATAGCTAAACCAAAGCATAGTCCCATAACCGGATGAAGAATATCCTTCTGCATTTTTAGGGTCTTCCTTTTCGTATTTTTGGTAGGCTTTATTGATTTTTTCTTGATAAGCATTGTACTCTTTCACTCCCATCTCATTAGTCATTATAATGAACTTTGATTCGTTCTCATTCATTATAATCCGCATATTTGTCTTGTCAAAAGCTTCTATAAACTCATCTTGAGCCGGTGTATGTCCACCTTCTTTCGTTTGGGTGTATTGTTCTGATTCCTTCATGGAAACTACTTTATCTACCGGGAATTCTCCTATTTCCCGCAAAGAATCAATCTGCTCGGGTGTAGTAGCAAAACTCATCAAAGCTGTAACATCAATTTCCATTTCTTGTCGGATTTTGCCTGATTCGGATAAGTAAACTCGTTCAGTAATTTGACAGGAAATAAAAATAAGAGCCAATAAACTAAGTAAAATAATTTTTCTCATGCTGTTTAATTTTAGGTAAAAGTACAATATTTCCGCTTTTCCTTTCTTTTTTATTTTTTACTTTTACGAAAATTTGAACTAAATGAAAAAATTCGGTTATTTAGCAATCGTTTTATTTTTGAGTATGCCCATTTTTGCTCAAACTCCGTTTAATCTATACAATCCGGATGCTGATGCAAAAAAAGATATAACAAAAGCGGTAGAAAAAGCAAAAGCTGAGAACAAACACGTTTTTATTCAAATCGGAGGAAATTGGTGCGGTTGGTGTAAATTATTCCACGAATTAACTACTACCGATGAAGATTTAAAAAAATACATTACTGAAAATTTTGAAGTAGTTCATCTGAATTACAGCAAAGAAAACCAAAATCAGGACGTTTTGGAAGCATTAGAATTTCCGCAACGTTTCGGCTTTCCGGTTTTTGTTATTTTAGATGAAAACGGCAAACGAATTCATACTCAAAATTCGGCTTATTTAGAAGAAGGAGAAGGGCACAGTAAAGAAAAAGTCCTGGAATTTCTTTTACAATGGTCGCCAAAAGCTTTAAATCCGGAACTTTATAAGAAATAATTTTTTGAGTTTTTTATTTATAAACTCAGAAAAATATTAGAAAAGTTATTCATGAAATAAAGTTTAGCTGCTAATTTGTTTATGATTATTTTTGCCAAATGATGCGGATTGATATTATTACGGTTTTGCCGGAACTTCTGAAAAGCCCATTTGAGGCTTCGATTATGAAACGGGCACAAGAAAAAGGTTTGGTAGAAGTTCATTTTCATAATCTTCGTGATTTTGCTCTGAATCGTTACGGGCAAATTGATGATTATCAATACGGTGGTGGTGCCGGAATGGTAATGATGATTGAGCCTATCGACAAGTGCATTTTGCAATTGAAATCACAAAGAAATTATGATGAAATCATTTATTTAACACCGGATGGTGAAGTTTTGAACCAAAAAACAGCTAATGAAATTTCATTAAAAAATAATTTAATTTTTCTCTGTGGCCATTATAAAGGAGTGGATCAAAGAGTTCGAGATTTACACATCACAAGAGAAATTTCAATTGGAGATTTTGTTTTAAGTGGTGGAGAATTAGCTGCAGCTGTTTTAGCAGACAGTATTATTCGGCTTTTGCCCGGGGTTTTAAACGATGAAACTTCTGCTCTTTCAGACTCGTTTCAAGATAATTTATTGGCTCCGGAAGTTTATACACGACCGGCAGAATATAAAGGATTAAAAGTTCCGGAAATATTACTTTCAGGCGATTTTCCAAAAATCGATGAGTGGCGACACAAAAATGCATGGGAGCGAACTCAAGAGCGTCGGCCTGATTTGCTGGAAAAATAATTTCCTCTCCGGCAAATAAAAAAAATAAGCTTTTCCCAATCAGATTCAAAAAATAATAGTAACTTTCTGTGCTCTAATTTTTTTATTAAAATTTAAATGCAACCTTTTTGTCTTTTTTACGTCATATTAAAAGGAGAGAAAATAAAGAATTCAGAAAGACCTTAATCATTTGATTTGGATGAACAATTAAAAATACTAATTCGTCAGTGTCAGGAAAATCGACGAGAAGCTCAAGCCGAAGTATATAAACGTTTTTCGGCACAGCTTTTTTCTGTTTGTCTGCGTTATTCCAATTCGTATGAAGAAGCTCAGGATGTTTTTCAGGATGGCTTTATTTTAATTTTTGAAAAAATAAACCAATTTCAGTTCAAAGGCTCTTTTGAAGGTTGGCTTCGACGAATTATGGTGAACTCCTGCATTGAACGACATCGAAAAAAAATACATTTATATGTAATTAACGATGAACTATGTGAGGATGAATCGGTGTTTGCTTCGGATGACTTTATGAATGATTTCATTGAAGAAAAAGAATATACTTATAATGAATTATTAGAATTTGTACGACAATTACCGGATCGTTACCAGCAAGTATTCAATTTGTATGTGATTGACGGTTTTACTCATCAACAGATTGCAGAAATGCTTCATATTTCAGTGGGAACTTCTAAATCCAATTTGTCAAGGGCAAGGGGGAAATTAATGACTTTAATAAAAAACGATACAGCAAATATACTTTCAAAATGAAACGAAAATTTGATAATTATTTAAAATCCAAGTTAGACGCTCCACAGCAGGCTCCGCCAGATGCGTGGGAAAATATCTTGGAAAATCTTCCGAAAGAAAAAGAAAAGCAGCGACCCTTCCTACCTTTTTGGATAAGCCTATTAGGGTTGAATTCTTTGCTTATATTAGTTGTCGGAGGTGGTTATCTATTATTGAATTCAGGTGGTGACTTTATTGATACAACTAATAATGTCAGCAATACTACCGAACAAAATTTTAATTCCAACACTCAAATAAATCCGGCTAATTCTGCAGATAAGATTACAATAGAAAGTCATTCCGGACAATCAATTTATTCTAAAGAAAAAGAAATAAATCTTGCTCATCAAACTATTTCATCAAAAAATGATAATTCATTGTTTTTAGCTGAATTCATTGAAACTGAAAAAACAGAAAATGAATTTTCTTATTTAAACAATAGAAATTACGAGAATAACTCATCGGTTTTTGCTTTTAAAAATCAAAAATCAGACTTTAAAGGAATAGAATTAGCCTCAATTTACCGAACATGGGATGCTGACCGTTTGTCATTTAACCAAATCTTTTCTTCCGACTTTAATTCCGATGAAGAAATGAACTTAGCTCCATTTGTGAAAAAATCCAAAAAAGTTAAATCCAAATTCAATCCGGAGTTTGAACGGTTCCATATTTCCGGATTTGTTTCACCTGTGGCACTTAATTCCTTTGTAGGAAGTTCTATGCTATCAAATGAAATGAGCGATTTTAAAACTGAAAACACCATCAGTTTAGCTTATGGATTCAAAGGTGCTTATTCGCTATCTCCAAAAGTGAAAATAAGAACCGGAGTTTCAGTTGTTGATTTTGAGCAAATTACAAAAAATGTTCCGATTACAAATCAAGAATTTTCAACGGATATTGTTTCTCCTATTTCAACAAATAACATCAATTACAGCGGTAATACACGGTTGTTAACCGGTGATATTAGTTCTATTTCAGGGCTTGAGTTGGAACGGAATAATTTGTCAGATATTCACCAACAAGCACAATATATTGAAATTCCTTTGGAAATTGCCGTTGAACTCTTCAAAACGGGTTCAATCGGAATCAGTGCGACAGGAGGTGGAAGTACTTGGTTGTTGTCGGAAAATAAAATTTATGCACAAATCAATAATTTCACAGAAGAATTAGGGCGAGCCAATAACTTAAACAAAGTTTCTTTCAGTGCAAATGCTGGTGTGAAATTTGATTTTCAATTGTTTGATAATCTGAAAATTGATGTTGAACCTCAGTTTAAATATTTAATTAATCCTGTAAATAATATTGAAAAATACACACCTTATACTTTGGGTGTAAATGCCGGAATCACAGTTTCATTTAAATAAAAAATCAATTTTCAGCAAAAAAGGATTCTAATTTTTCCAATGCCATTCCACGTGAGCCTTTGACTAAAATGTTTTCCTCTTTTATTGGATTTTTCTTGAGAAATTCTTCAAATTCTTCTCGTGATTCAAATTGAAAAGAACGTTCACTAAGATTGATTTTTGTTCTACAAAAATTTCTTCCTATAAAAATTAAGGTAGAAAAATCCAATTGCTCTGCTAAATTTACGATTTCTTGATGTTCGGCATAGGAGCTTTCGCCCAATTCAAACATATCGCCTAAAATTACTCTTTTGCTTCCATCGATTTTGGAAAAATTAAGCAAGGCAGCTTTCATACTACTTGGATTTGCATTATATGCATCCCAGACAATGGTATAATTTCTTTTTTTTGTGATTTGAGAGCGATTATCGCCTGATTTATATGCTTCAATTGCTGATTTTATATCGTTCCAATCTACTTTAAAGAACAAACCAAAACTCACAGCAGCAGCAACATTACTGATATTGTATTCACCAATCAGCTCACTTTGAATTGTTTTTGAATTGTAAATGATTTCAGGACATCGGCCTTGTTCGTTAAGTTTATACTGAAACTGAAAATCGGCTTCCGGAAGAGTTCCAAAGCTTATTTTTTCCATATCAAAGGTCAATTCAACTTGTTTGGAATCATTAAAATTCACAAAAACTTTCTTTTCATTGTTCCGTAAATAATGGTACAATTCTGTTTTTCCTTTTATCACTCCTTCTATTCCGCCAAAGCCTTCCAAATGAGCTTTTCCGAAATTTGTAATATACCCAAAATCCGGTTCTGCTATACGACAAAGAGTTTCAATTTCTTTTTGATGATTAGCACCCATTTCCACAATTGCAATTTCATGTTTAGGTTTAATCGACAATAGAGTTAAAGGAACTCCAATATGGTTATTTAAATTTCCTTTGGTGGACTGAATATTATATTTTTTACTCAAAACCTGAGTAATCAATTCTTTTGTTGTTGTTTTTCCATTGCTTCCGGTTAAAGAAATAACCGGTGTATTTAATTGTTTTCGATGGTAATGTGCTAATTCTTGAAGCGTTGAAAGTGTATCCTGAACAAAGAAAATTCCTTTCTCTTTATTTTCAAACTCTTTTTCATCAACAACAGCATACGAAGCACCCGATTCTATTGCTTTTTCAGCAAATTGATTGCCGTTAAAATTTTGTCCTTTCAGAGCAAAAAACATAGTTTTTGGAGAAATATTCCGTGTATCGGTTGTGACAGAAGCACAGTTCACAAACAGCGAATAAAGTTCTTCGATATTCATAGTGTAAAAT
>JAVFAE010000080.1:0-8226 GCA_034002605.1 Weeksellaceae bacterium
GGGTCGGATACAGCAGGTAATCCTGATTCTGAAATAATTCCAATAGGTTTATTTAGTTGAAATAATTTATCCAATTCCCATAATTCTTATTGAGAGGTATTTTTATTCAACAAATAAATTTCAAATTCTGACTGTTTTTTTTTTGGAAGAATTGTCTTAATAAATTTACGTGCCGATTTTTCATTTTCAACAACAAAAATATTTATTTGTTCTATAATCTGAAGATTATAATCGGGTAAACTTCGCTGAAAATCATCATTGCCCAACAAAGTCGGAATCAAATATAATTTAGCTTTCATTGTATTTTAATTTGTCTGCCCATTTGCTCAAAGAAGCGTCCAAAAGCTGAAAGACATCTTCAAATTCCTTTTCATTTCCATAATAAGGGTCGGGAACTTCCATGTCTTTATCCAAAAGCATTTTTACTTTATTTTTTTGTTCTTGATTTTTTGCTAAAGCAATAATATTAGAATAATTCGATTTATCCATTGCGAAAATCACATCGAATTTTTCAAAATCAGAAATTTTAAATTGCCTTGCTTTTAGCTTAGAAATGTCCACTCCTTTTCTTTTTGCAACTGTAATTGCACGGAAATCAGGAGCTTCTCCGGCATGCCAGTTTCCTGTTCCGGCTGAATCTACTTCAAAATCATCCGATAATTTTGAGCGTAAAATTCCTTCTGCCATTGGAGAACGACAGATATTGCCTAAACAAACCATCAAAATTTTCATAGTAAACGTTTATTCCCAATTGATTTTACGATTCAAATCATCTACATAACCTTTGAATACTTTATCGGTTTCTGATAAATTCCGAACGGTTTTGCAAGCGTGCAATACAGTTGCGTGATCTCTTTTACCAATTTGAGAACCAATACTTGCCAAGGAAGCTTTGGTATATTTTTTTGAAAAATACATTGCTAACTGACGTGCCTGAACAATATCTCTTTTTCGCGTTTTGGATTGAATATCGTCAACCGGGATTTTAAAATAATCACAAACAACACGCTGAATGTAATCAATTGAGATTTCTTTTCGGGTATTACTGATGAAATTGGCCAAAGTTTTTTGAGTCAATTCCATTGTAATTTCCTTTTTATTTAAAGTGGCTTGTGCAATGATGGAATTTAAACAACCTTCTAATTCTCGAATATTGGTTTTTATATTTTTTGCAATATGATCCAAAACTTCTTCCGGAATTTCAATACCGTCTTTTTCAGTTTTATGTTTTAAAATTGCTAAACGAGTTTCGTAATCTGGCGTTTGTAAATCTGCTGATAAACCCCATTTAAATCGGGAAATCAAACGTTGTTCAATATCCTGAATATCCACCGGTGGTTTATCAGAAGTTAAAATAATTTGATTTCCTTTTTGATGTAAGTGATTGAATATATTGAAAAAAGCTTCTTGTGTTCCTTTTTTACCGGATAAAAAATGAATGTCATCAATTATTAAAACATCAATCATTTGATAAAAATGAATAAAATCATTTCGGTTATTGCTTTGTGCTGCATCGGCATACTGTTGCTGAAATTTTTCAGTTGAAACATACAAAACCGTTTTATCAGGATGTTTTTCTTTCACTTCCAACCCGATGGCATGCGCTAAATGGGTTTTCCCTAATCCCACTCCACCGTAGATGAATAACGGATTAAATGATGTTCCGCCCGGTTTTTTTGCAATTGCTTTTCCGGCAGAACGAGCCAAGCGATTCGCTTCTCCTTCAATAAAATTGCTGAAACTATTGTTTATATTTAATTGTGAATCAATTTTTATTTTTTGTAATCCCGGAATAATAAAAGGATTTTTCACTTTTTTACTGTCAATTGGCAAAGGGGCGTCAACCTCTTGTGGTTTTATTTTTTCCCGATTTGAACTAGGAATTTTCACCGTATAAGAATCTTTTCCAGTGTATTTTTGATCCATTACGATACTGTAAACCAATTTTGCTTCTTTTCCTAATTCCTTTTGGAGAGCGATTTTCAGTAATTTCACATAATGTTCTTCTAGCCATTCATAAAAAAACTTACTGGGAACCTGAATGGTTAAAATATTTTCAGTAAGTTTGATAGGTTGAATCGGAGTAAACCAAGTATTGAAAGCTTGCTCATGAATATTGTCTTTAACAAAATCCAAACAATTTTCCCATACCCGATTTGCTGTTTTTGACATAGTTTTAAAATATTGATTTTTTGGTTAAAATTTGGTACTAATATAGGCTTTTTTTTCGCCTGAACAAAAGTGCTTATTATTTTCTGGATAAAAAAATGAAATGCTTCTTGACTTTTTGAAAATATCTTTGTATAACCTAAATAAAAACTTTAATATGATTAAATCAACAACTTCTATAAGAGTGCGATACGGTGAAACAGACCAAATGGGAATTGTATATCATGGCAATTATCCGGCTTATTTTGAATTAGGTAGAATTGAGCTTTTCAGAGAGATTGATTTGCCTTACAAGGACTTAGAAGAAAGTGGTGTTTTGCTTCCGGTTATTGAGCTTCATCTTCGTTATATCAAATCTGCATTTTATGATGATATTTTAACCATTGAAACACAAATTAAGGAAATCCCGAAAGGCGTTCGCTTTCGTTTTGATTATAAAATAACCAATCAGAATAATGAGCTTTTAACCGAAGGTTATACATTGCTTGCCTTTGTGGATAAATTTACCCGAAAACCTGTTCGTTGCCCGGAATATATGCTGAAAAAACTGGAATTTTTATTAAGCAAAAATGAGTGAATTTTTAGCTTAATTGCTTTAGTGCAAGTTTTAAATTGTTCATAATATCCGGAATTTCATTTCGTTTTACTGTCCCAACTGATAATCGAAACCAAGGCTGAGTATGACTTACTCCAAAAGCATAAAACGGTACTAAGGCAACTTTTGCTTCCTTCAAAAGATAAGAAGTAATTTGCTGAACGGACTTTAATTCTTCACCTTCTGCTGTCTTTTTATTTAGTAAATCAAATTTTACCGTTAAATACAAGGCAGCTTCGGGCTGAATAACATCAACCGGAAACCCTTCATTATTTAATTTTTTAAATTCACGGTAAAATTCTGTTAATCTGTAACTTATTTCGGATTTTAAATGAATTAAATAGGTATTTACTTCATTTGACATTTTTAAAAATTCTGCTGTTGCCATCTGCTCCGGTTTAGGTGCCCAAGCTCCAATATGACTCAAAATATCTTTCATTTTTGAAATCACTTTTTCCGGTCCGAATGCCCAACCTACACGAACTCCAGTTGAGGCAAAAGCTTTGGAAATCCCATCAACAAAAATCGTATAATCTCGCATTTCCGGAGAAATGCTAACCGGATTATAATGCTGAATTGTACCATAAGTCAATTGCCAATAAATTTGGTCATACAACAAATACAAAGGTTTCAAATTCAATTCACTCCTTCTTTTATTTTCTGTTATAATTAAGTGGTTTATTTTCTCTAATTCAGCATATTCAAATGTAGTCCCACTCGGATTTAAAGGAGAACAAACTGCAATCAGATTTGCTTCCTGAATGTAAGGAGCAATTTCTTCTGCAGTTGGCATAAATTTATTTTCTGCCTGAGTCTCAATCACAATTTCTTTACATCGCGATAAAAAAGTATAAGCATCGTTGTTCCAAGAAGGAGCCGGATATAAAACAGTATCGTTGACATCTAAAATAGTTTGGTAAATCGCATAAATCAACGGACGAGCACCACCAGAAATTAAAATTTCGTTTGCTGTATAAGTTAATTTTAAATTTTTTTCTAAATAGGCTGAAACGCTTTTCCGAAGTACTTCTTCTCCATTTCCTGCCGGATAATTCGTTAAATCAGATTGGTATGCTTTTATGATTAAATCTTTTAATTCGGTTGGAACAGAAAATAATTTTGAATCAAAATCACCAATGGTTAAATTAAATATTTTTTGTCCTTGTGCCTGCATAGCTCGAACTTCTCCGGCTATTTTTATGATTTCAGAACCTTTTAAATTTTCTGCCAACTGTGAGATTTTCATAGTTTTACGTTTTATTTAATTTCTTCTAATTTCTTTTTAACTGTCGATAAAAATTGGGAAGCCAATGCACCGTCAATTACTCTGTGATCGTAGGACAAGGAAAGCATCATCATTTTACAAACAGCCAATTCTTCTTTTCCATCAACTTTAATTACTCCTGCGCCTGAACGGATTTCACCCAAAGCTAAAACTGCTACCTGCGGACGGCTGATAATCGGGGTTCCCATTAGGCTTCCAAAAATCCCGGTATTGCTAACTGTGAAAGTTGTATCTTGAATATCAGTTGATTTTAATTTATTAGATTTAGCATTATTTCCAATTTGATTTACATTTTCTATGATTTCTTTCAATGTCATATCATTGACTTTTTTCACATTAGGAACAATTAAATTCCCATCGGGTAAAGCAGTTGCAAATCCTAAATTGACATCGTTTTTCAGAATAAGTTCATCTTCATTCAGCCAAGCATTAAACTTTGGGAATTCTTTCAAAGTATCAATGACTGCTTTCATTATGAAATGCGTATAGGTGATTTTCACACTATTTTTCTTTTGGAAATCTTCTTTAATTGCTTCTCTGTGTTTAACTAAATTTGATACGTTTACTTCTGAAAAAGTTGTAACATGCGGGATAATTTGATAAGAACTTTGTAAATGCTGTGCCGCAATTTGACGGATTCGGGGCAAAGTTTCTACTTTATCTTCCGGCTGGATATTCAAATTTAATTTTTGTGAAACAGATCCTTGTTGAATTGGTTTTTCATCCTTTTTTAGGTACCTTAAAATATCAATTTTACGGATTCTTCCATTTTCTCCGGTAGGTTGAATTTGCTTTAATTCTTCGATTTCCAAACCGTTTTCAGCGGCAATTCTCCGAACAACCGGTGAAAGAAATGATTTTCCATCTAATCTCTTAATTTCCAATAATTCGACCTGGACATCGGATTGAACGAGATGATTTTTTTCTTCTCCCACCTGTTCAACATGAACTACCGTATCTTCAGAAACTTCAAAAATACAAATTGGAGTTCCTACTTTGGCTTCATCTCCTTCTTCTACTAAAATCGTTTTTAACACACCTTCATATTCGGAAGGCAATTCACTGTCCACTTTGTCGGTTCCAATGGTTACAAAAACCTCATCTTTTTCTATAGAATCACCCGGTTGTTTCAACCAATTGGTAATGGTTGCTTCCATCACGCTCTCCCCCATTTTGGGAAGAAGAATTTGAATTTCTTTCATTTCTCTATAGGTAGTAAGTACCGGAATAGGACTGTGAGTCTTATTGTCTGGTAACAAATACTTTATGTCTAATTATTCAAACGCATTAATTCCTGTAATATCATTTCCTGTAATCAGTAAATGAATATCATGTGTTCCTTCGTAAGTAATTACCGATTCTAAATTGGCGGCATGACGCATCATCGGATAATCGCCGACAATTCCCATTCCTCCTAAAATTTGCCGGGATTCGCGTGCAATATCAATTGCCATTTTTACATTATTACGTTTTGCCATTGATATTTGTGCCGGGGTTGCTTTATCTTCATTTTTCAAAGTTCCCAAGCGCCAAACTAATAATTGTGCTTTAGTAATTTCAGTAATGAATTCGGCTAATTTTTTTTGTTGTAATTGATATGAAGCAATTGGTTTTCCAAATTGTTTTCTTTCTAAAGAATATTGTAAAGCGACTTCATAACAATCAATGGCAGCACCAATTACGCCCCATGAAATTCCATAACGTGCAGAATTTAAACAAGACAAAGGACCTCTTAGGCTATTGACGTGCGGAAAAACATTTTCCTTAGGAACTTCTACATCTTCAAAAACCAATTCTCCGGTTTTAGAAGCACGAAGAGACCATTTATTATGAGTTTCGGGCGTTGAAAAACCTTTCATTCCTCGTTCTACAATTAATCCACGGATTTTCCCTTCTTCATCTCTTGCCCAAACAACGGCAATATCCGCAATTGGTGAATTGGTAATCCACATTTTCGCTCCATTCAGTACATAATGTGAACCTTTATCCACTACTTTAGTTTCCATTCCGGCCGGATTTGAACCGTGATTAGGTTCAGTCAGGCCGAAACAGCCAATCATTTCACCAGTTGCTAATTTTGGTAAATATTTTTGTTTTTGCTCTTCCGAACCAAAAGTATAAATCGGATACATAACTAACGACGATTGTACTGAAGCAGCGGAACGAACTGCACTATCACCAGCTTCTAATTCCTGCATAATTAATCCATAAGCAATCTGATCTAATCCAGCCCCTCCGTACTGTTCGGGAATATAAGGACCTAATGCTCCGACAGCACCTAATTTTGTCATCAAATCAGGAATATCAGTATGTTTATGTGCAGCTTCGTCAATCACAGGTTTAATTTCCTGGTTTACAAAATCGCGAACGCTTTGACGAACTAAGATATGTTCTTCGGTCAATAAATCATCAATATGAAAATAATCTGTAGCCATTTTTATTAAATTTTTAAGCCTTGCAAAAGTAATCATTTGACCGAATTAAAACTAAATTCTCCAAAGATTTGACAAAACTTATCCTCTAAATTTTAACAATACTATTTTTTCTTATTAAAAAAACATAAAAAACACAGTAAATTCAATGTTATTCTAAAAAGAAAAAAGTTTTTCTCTCATTATTTTATATCGTTCACACGGATTTATCCCTCGTTCACTAAATACTTTGTTTTTATAAGAAAAATTATTGTTAAGCTATTGTTTTAAAGCATTTTATTTACTTATATTTGTACATAGAATTATTGAAATAAAAAAAACTCTCTATACCTAATTAACCTGTTTTTGAGAACCTCAAAATTTTTTTGAGGTTCTTTTTTATATCCTAATTAAAAACTCGAAATTTAACTATATTTTTGCAACATGAATGATAACCGACCCATTGGTATATTTGATTCGGGTGTTGGCGGCCTGACTGTTACAAAAGAAATTAAGCGTTTACTTCCTAATGAGAATATCATTTATTATGGTGACACTAAACACCTTCCATACGGGGATAAATCCAAAGAAACTATTGTAAAATACACAACAAAAATCACAAAATTTTTACTGAAGCGAAATTGTAAACTTATTGTAGTAGCTTGTAATACTGCCACCGCCAATGCGATTGATGAAATTCGTGAAACAGCAGGCAATGTTCCTGTAATTGATGTGATTTCACCGGTTGCAAAAAAAGTAGCATACGATTTTAATCAAAAGATTGGGGTAATTGCTACAAAATCAACAATTCATTCTCACGCTTATCGGAAAAACATCCGAAAATTAAACAAACACATTCAGGTTATTGAACTGGCAACTCCTCTTCTTGTACCTATAATAGAAGAAGGATTTCGGAATACTCCAATTTCAAAAGCTGCTATTGAAGCTTATTTATCACATAAAAAATTAGAAAATATTGACAGCCTTATTTTAGGTTGTACCCATTATCCTTTACTTCAAAAAGAAATTGAAAACCTATTTCAAGGACGTGTAAAAGTGATTAATTCACCTTTAATTGTGGTAAATGAGCTAATTCTAAAATTAGAAAATTTACATTTAAAAGGAAATACAGAAAATCCGGATTTTCAATTTTATTTATCGGATTACACTGAGAATTTCGTCCGATTATCTAAAAGTTTTTTTGGAAAATCCATTACAATTACCCGTAAACTACTTTAAATTCCTTACTTTTGCGCTAAATTTTTAAACCGTGAATTTATCCTCACAAGAGTTAATTGAATTAGAAAATACATACGGAGCTCACAATTATCATCCGCTGCCTGTTGTTTTAGAACATGGAAAAGGTGCTTTTGTTTGGGACGTTGAAGGGAAAAAATATTTTGATTTTCTATCTGCTTATTCCGCAGTAAATCAAGGTCATACTCACCCAAGAATAATTAATGCTTTAACTGAACAAGCCAAAAAAATAAGCCTGACTTCCCGTGCTTTTTATAATTCACAATTAGGAAAGTATGAAAAGTTCATTACTGAACTGATGGGATATGACAAAGTATTACCAATGAATACCGGTGCAGAAGCGGTTGAAACTGCAATTAAAATTGCAAGAAAATGGGGTTATGAGAAAAAAGGAATTCCTTCGGGACAAGCTAAAATCTTAGTTTGTAACGGAAATTTTCATGGTAGAACTACCACTATTATTTCCTTTTCCAATGATGAGGATGCCAAAAATAATTTTAATCCTTATA
>JAVFAE010000081.1:0-8191 GCA_034002605.1 Weeksellaceae bacterium
TCAATCAAAGAAACCAATCGTCTGATTTTCTGCTCATTTGTGCTGTATTGTAAACCAATTAACCGATCGTTGTCATCAAATGCAAAATCGTATTTACGCCCCAATATGAATCCTATGATGATTAGAGTTAGGACGATGAAAATGATATTTACTATTTTTAAAAACAGTCGCATTTTAAATTTCTTCTTTTGCTATATAACAAACTTCAACATTTGCTTTTTTTAAAAATTCCAAACCGGAAGGGTCTTTGTAATCTTGGGAATATACAACTCTCGTGATTCCGGCTTGATGAATGAGTTTACTACATTCTTTACAAGGGGAAAGTGTGATGTAAAGCGTTGCTCCCCGACAACTTTGAGTAGAAGAAGCAACTTTTAAAATGGCATTTGCCTCTGCATGAAGAACATACCATTTGGTATAACCTTTATCGTCTTCACAAGGATTTTCAAATCCACTTGGCGTTCCGTTATAGCCATCTGAGATAATCATTCGTTCTTTGACAATTAAAGCACCAACCTTGCGACGTGTACAGTGAGAGAGTTCTCCCCATTCAGCAGCCATTCGTAAATAGGCTTTATCGTATTTTATTTGCTTTTCTTTCTTCATACGTGCAAGTTAGAAAAAGTAAAGAAATGAAAACTGAAAATTAAAAAACTTTTCAACTGATTTATATCGCTTTCTACTATAAAATCTCCTATTTGTTATCCGATAAAGAATAAAAAAGAAGTAGAAAAGTTAGAAAAATAGAAATTATCCCACTTTGCATCCGTTTTGGGTATTTCGTTCCGGACTGAGTAAAACCACATCATTATTTTTATTATAAACACCCATTACCAAACATTCTGAAATAAAATTAGCAATTTGTTTTGGTGGAAAATTAACTACTGCAATGATTTGTTTTCCGATTAATTCTTCTTTTTCATATAAATTCACAATTTGCGCACTGGATTTTTTCATTCCCAATTCTCCAAAATCAATAGTGAGTTGATAAGCCGGTTTTCGTGCTTTTGGAAAATCCAAAACTTCTACAATCGTTCCCACACGCATATCAACTTTTTCAAATTCTTCCCAATGGAGTACACTCATTTTATTTTTAATTTAATTCGCAAATTAAGAATTTTTCCTAAAAAGATTAAATTCTTTTATTTGGAACGAAACCCGAATAGGAATGCCTATTTTTGTGTCTTTAAAGCACTAAAAATGTCATTTTTTAATTATTGCCCAAAGTGTAGCTCTACCCATATTCAGTTTGAAAACAACCGACGATTGGAGTGTTTGGATTGTGGAATGGTTTATTTTCATAATGTAGCTTCAGCGGTAGCTGTAATTCTTGAAAAAGAGGAAAAAATTTTATTTACAATCCGAAATCGTGCACCTAAAACGGGAAAATTGGATTTGCCCGGTGGGTTTACCGATCCGGATGAAAGCGCAGAACAAACGTGCAGTCGGGAATTAAAAGAAGAACTAAATTTAGATATGAAACCATCTGATTTTCACTATTTTATTTCCTTCCCTAATGATTATGACTACAAAGGAATTCCATATAAAACAGAAGATTTAATTTTCACAGCCCAACTTCCCGATTCGGTTGACTTTCAATTAGAAAAATCAGAAATTCAAGCAGTTAAATGGATTAAAAAATCAGAAATTGATTGGAGTGAAATCGGATTCGATTCTTTACGAAAAGCCATCCAGATTTATATAGAAAAACTGCCATAATGACATAAAAGCAAGTTCGGATTTAATTTTGCTCTTAACAGAAGAAATTAAATAAAATATGGACTTTAATCAATACACAATCAAATCAAGAGAAGCCATTCAAAAAGCGCAACAAATTGCTGTTTCTATGGATAATCAGGCAATTGAACCTGCACATATTTTGAAAGGAATGATGGAAACCGAACAAGATGTTTTGGATTTTATTATAGAGAAACAAGGTGGAAATATCAAGTATATTAAAAATGAATTAACTGACATTATTTCACGTTTTCCAAAAGTTTCCGGTGGCTCAGGAAATCATCTTTCTCATGATGCCAATAAAATTTTGGTAACAGCGATGGAGGAAGCCAAAAAAATGAAAGATGAATACATTAGTTTGGAACATCTTTTTTTGGGAGTTTTAAAAAATTCTTCTCAAGTTGCCCAAATTTTAAAAAATCAAGGAATAAATTATGACCAAAGTACTCAGGTAATTAATGAATTGAGAAAAGGCCAACGAGTGACTTCAGAAAGTGCAGAAGACAATTATAATTCATTAAATAAATACGCTAAAAATCTGACTGAATTAGCGGCAGAAGGCAAAATGGATCCGGTTATTGGACGGGATGATGAAATTCGTCGTGTACTTCAAATTTTATCAAGAAGAACCAAGAATAATCCAATTTTAATCGGAGAACCGGGCGTTGGAAAAACTGCTATTGCTGAAGGAATTGCCCACCGGGTGGTCAGTGGTGATGTTCCGGAAAATCTTTTAAACAAAAAAGTATTTTCTTTGGATATGGGGGCATTGATTGCCGGAGCTAAATACAAAGGTGAATTTGAAGAACGATTGAAAGCCGTTATTAAAGAAGTAACCGAGTCCAATGGAGAAATTATTTTATTCATTGATGAAATTCATACTTTAGTAGGTGCGGGTGGTGGAGGTGAAGGAGCTATGGATGCTGCTAACATTTTGAAACCGGCATTGGCAAGAGGTGAATTGCGTGCAATTGGGGCTACGACTTTGAATGAATACCAAAAATATTTTGAAAAAGATAAAGCTTTGGAACGTCGTTTTCAACAAGTTTTAGTAGAAGAACCGGATGAAGAGTCTTCGATTTCGATTTTGAGAGGAATTAAGGAAAAATACGAAGTTCACCATAAAATACGAATCAAAGATGAAGCAATTGTAGCAGCAGTTCAATTGTCAACTCGTTATATTTCCGATCGGTTTTTGCCCGATAAAGCCATTGATTTAATGGATGAAGCAGCTTCTAAATTGCGAATGGAAATGAATTCCAAACCAGAGGAATTGGATGTTTTAGACCGAAAAATAATTCAATTAGAAATTGAAATTCAAGCAATTAAAAAGGAAAATGATGAGAAGAAGTTGAATTTATTAAAAGAGGAATTAGCTAATCTTCAAGAAGAAAGAACAGAATTAAATGCACGTTGGTCAGAAGAAAAAGGAAAAGCAGAAGAAGTACAACAAGCAAAAAAGAAAATTGACGAATTAAAACTTCAGGCAGAACAGGCTGAACGCGCCGGAGACTATGAAACCGTTGCCAGAATCCGTTATGAATCTTTAAAACAGGAACAGGAAAAATTACGACAATTGGAGATTCAAATAGCAGAAGAAGGACAAAATAAATTGGTAAAAGAAGCGGTAGATGCCGAAGATATAGCTGAAGTAGTTTCAAAATGGACCGGAATTCCGGTGAATAAAATGATGCAAAGTGAAAGAGAAAAATTGCTTCATTTGGAAGAAGAGTTGCATAAAAGAGTAATTGGTCAAGATGAAGCTCTACAAGCTGTTGCCGATGCAATTCGAAGAAGCCGTGCCGGATTGAGTGATGAAAAAAGACCAATTGGTTCCTTCTTGTTTTTAGGTCCTACCGGAGTTGGAAAAACCGAATTGGCAAAAACCTTAGCAGAATTCTTATTTGATGATGAAAATGCAATGACTCGAATCGATATGAGCGAATACCAAGAAAGACACTCGGTGAGTCGTTTGGTGGGTGCGCCTCCGGGATATGTGGGATACGATGAAGGCGGACAGTTAACGGAAGCTGTGAGAAGAAGACCTTACTCGGTGATTTTGCTCGATGAAGTAGAGAAAGCTCACCCGGATGTATTCAACATTTTGTTACAGGTTTTGGACGATGGACGTTTGACCGACAATAAAGGTCGATTGGTGAATTTTAAAAATACCATTATCATCATGACTTCTAATTTTGGTTCTCAGATTATTTTGGAGAATTATGAAAATTTTGAAAGTAAAGATTCTCAGCAAGTTTATCAGGCAACACGCCAACTTTTGTTGCAGGAATTGAAACAACATTTCCGACCGGAATTTTTGAACCGAATCGATGAAACTATTGTATTCAAACCATTGCTATCCGGTCAGATTGAAGGAATTATAAGACTTCAAATTGATGAATTGGCAAAAAAATTAGCAAAACGTGATATTACACTTGACATTACGCCGGAAGCTTTGACTTATTTAGCACATAAAGGATATGATCCTCAGTTTGGAGCAAGACCTTTACGAAGAGTGGTTCAGCAAGATGTGCTGAATGAACTTTCCAAAGAAATTCTTAAAGGAAATGTGCACGATAATAGTGTGGTGTTGATTGACAGTTTTCCGGAAAAAGAAGGAGATAATAAATTGGTTTTTGATGTAAAATAAAAAAATCAAACTTTTTCATGATGACTTTCCCGAATTTGACTTTGTCAAATTCGGGAAAGTTTTTTATTTTGAATTAAAATTCTTTTATAATTTAGCTAATAAATGTTTCATATTCACTTCTTTATCGATGACTTTGTGTAAATCATCGACCGAAATCCGTTCTTGTTTCATAGAATCACGATAACGCAGAGTTACAGAATTATCATTCAAAGAATCGTGGTCAACTGTGATACAAAACGGTGTTCCTATGGCATCCATTCGGCGGTAACGCTTTCCGATAGAATCTTTTTCTTCGTACAATACATTAAAATCTAAACGAAGTTTTTGATGGATTTTTTCAGCAAATTCCGGTAAACCATCTTTTTTTATTAAAGGCAAAATTGCAACTTTAATTGGTGACAAAGCCGGAGGTAATGCTAAAACTGTTCTTTCGCTTCCATCTTCTAAAGCTTCGTTTTTTAAACTATTGGAAAATAGCGCCAAAACCAAGCGATCCAACCCAACTGATGTTTCTACTACAAACGGGGTATAACGCTCATTTTGCTCATTATCAAAATATTGTAATTTTTTTCCGGAAAATTTTTGATGACTTGCTAAATCATAATCTGTTCTTGAGTGAATTCCTTCTAATTCTTTGAAACCAAAAGGAAATTTAAATTCAATATCAGCTGCGGCATTAGCATAATGTGCTAATTTTTCATGGTCATGGAAGCGGTAATTATCCTCACCCAACCCTAATGAAAGATGCCAATTTAATCGTTTTTGTTTCCATTTTTCGTACCATTCCAATTCCGAGCCGGGTTGAACAAAATATTGCATTTCCATTTGTTCAAATTCACGCATTCTGAAAATAAATTGGCGGGCTACGATTTCATTTCGGAAAGCTTTTCCGATTTGTGCAATTCCAAATGGAATTTTCATTCGTCCGGTTTTCTGAACGTTTAAAAAGTTTACAAAAATACCTTGTGCTGTCTCCGGGCGAAGGTATAAATCCATAGAAGATTCGGCAGTAGCACCCAATTTAGTTCCAAACATTAAATTGAATTGACGAACTTCTGTCCAATTTTTAGAACCACTGACCGGGTCGGCAATTTCTAATTCTTCAATCAATAATTTTACATCGTCTAAATCGTTGGTTTCTAATGATTTTGACATTCGGCTTAGAATAGTGTCAATTTTTGATTGGTAATCTAAAACTCGAGGATTAGTACTTAAAAATTGTTTTTTATCAAAAGAATCTCCAAAACGTTTGGCTGCTTTTTCTACCTCTTTGTCGATTTTCGTTTCGATTTTCGCACAATAATCTTCAATCAGCACATCGGCACGATAGCGTTTTTTGGAATCTTTATTGTCAATTAAAGGGTCGTTAAATGCATCAATATGCCCGGAAGCTTTCCAAATGGTTGGATGCATGAAAATGGCGGAGTCAATTCCCACAATATTGTCATTGAGTTGAACCATGGCTTTCCACCAGTATTGTTTGATATTGTTTTTTAATTCGACACCGTTTTGACCGTAATCATAGACAGCTGATAATCCATCATATACTTCACTGGATTGAAAAATAAATCCGTATTCTTTAGCGTGTGAAATAATTTGTTTGAAAATTTCTTCTGACATAACTTTTTAAATAAAGTGCGAAAATAAGTAATTAAATTAAGAGAAACGGTTTAAGTTTTATTTCATAATTTCTTGATTTAAACAATTAAGCCTAAACACAGAATAAATTCTCTTATTTTTCACAAAAACAGAAGTATTTTTCTTGAAGAATCCGGGCGAAAAATGAATTTTTAAATAAAAAAATCAGAAATATTGTCTGTTTTTAAGAGAAAATTCCTTGTAAAGTAGGTAAATTCAGTTGTTTTGATAAAAAAAATCAGATATGAGTCGGTAAAATTTAAACAGTTTCTTAACTTTACCCTTTCGTAAAACCGAATTCATAAAATGAAACAACTTGTTTTCACTTTCTTTCTATTGGGAGCTTTCGCTTTCGGTCAGTCCGAATACCAATTTACAAAAGTAGTAGATTTGACACCAAGCCCGGTTATCAGCCAGGGAAAAACCGGAACTTGCTGGAGTTTTTCCACAATCTCATTTTTGGAGTCTGAGGTAAAACGACTCACAAAAAAAGATATTGATTTATCTGAAATGTATATTGTCCGGAATACGTATCCCGATAAAGCTTATAATTATGTATATCGACAAGGAAAAGCACAGTTTTCCGAAGGAGGACTGGCACATGATGTCATCAATGCCGTGAGAAAAGGAGGTGTGGTTCCACAGGAAAATTTCACAGGATTTGTAGGAAATACAGATAAATATGACCACTCGGTAATGGTTCAAAAACTGACCGGTTATGTGAAAAATATTACGCATCATCCAAAAGCTTATATGAATGAAGATTGGATGAAAGGTTTTGAAGAAATTCTAACGGAATATATGGGTGAAAAGCCCAAATCTTTTGTGTATGAAGGGAAAACATATACACCTCAACAGTTTGCCGATTATTTGAAAATTAATCCGGATGATTATGTTTCATTTTCATCGTTTACGCATTATCCGTATTATAAACCGTTTGTGCTGAGTATTCCTGATAATTTTTCCAACGGTTCTTTTTATAATCTGCCTTTGGATGAATATATGCAGTTGATGTCCGATGCTGTACAAAATGGCTTTACACTTTCGTTCAGTTGCGATGTGGGAGAACCGGGATTTAGTGCGAAAGAAGGAATGGCAATACTTCCGGCAGAAGGAAAAAAAGAAGAATATTTTAAAATCCTACTTCCTGAAAAATGGGTAACAGCAGAAGAAAGACAGAAATCATTTGAAGATTTTTCTACTCAGGATGATCATTTGATGCACATTACAGGAATTGTCAAAGACCAATTAGGCAATTTATATTTCGATGTGAAAAATTCCTGGGGAACGGAAAATTTAGGAAATGCGGGTCATGTGTATATGTCTTTTCCGTATATACGGATGAAATCTATCTGTTTTTTGGTACATAAAGATGCTTTGAGCAAAGAATTAAAAATGAAATTGGGAATTCAATAAGAACAGAATTCATTTAAAAATGAATCCGATAGTTTCGGAATAAAAGTTGAGTATTTTACAATAAATATAGAATTTAAAATGGAAATTTTAGAAAAATCAATCGCAGCACTTCCTGCAAAAGGTTATCTTGATATGGAAATCCCGGAAGGGATTGATTTGATAGCTGAAATCAATAGAATGCGAAAAGAAAAAAATGCAATTATTTTAGCACACTATTATCAAACACCTGATATTCAGGATATCGCTGATTTTTTGGGCGATAGTTTACAATTAGCAAGAGCTGCGGCAACTACTGAAGCCGATATGATTGTATTTTGCGGCGTTCATTTTATGGCAGAAGCAGCTAAAATTGTAAATCCTAATAAAAAAGTAGTTTTACCTGATTTATTAGCAGGTTGTTCTTTGGCTGATTCATGTAGTGGAGAAGGTCTAAGAGCAATGCGTGCAGAGCATCCAAATGCTTTGGTTATTAGTTATATAAACTGTGATGCAGGTGTAAAAGCTGAAAGTGATATTATTGTAACATCTTCTAATGCTAAACACATTATTGATTCTTTGCCAAAAGAGCAGGAAATTATTTTTGCACCGGATAAAAACTTAGGAAAATACCTGAATCGGGTGACCGGAAGAAATATGATTTTATGGGATGGGGTTTGTATTGTTCACGAAGCTTTTTCGGTAGAAAGAATTGCGAATCAATTAGTTAAACACCCACATGCAAAATTAATTGCTCATCCGGAAGCCGAAGAA
>JAVFAE010000082.1:0-8136 GCA_034002605.1 Weeksellaceae bacterium
TATTATCCGGAATCTATCAATTTTAAACCGTGGCAAATCATTACCCACATGTTTATGCACGCGCCTTTCCCAAATATTTCTCATATTTTGTTTAATATGTTTGCTTTGTGGATGTTCGGTTCAACAGTTGAATATACAATTGGTCCGAAAAAATTCATTATTCTATATTTTGTAGCCGGTTTGGGTTCTTTTGTGCTGTTTAATTTCTCTAATTATCTTCAAATTGAACAACTAAAGCCTATTGTAGAAGGAATGGGTTATAATTTAAATGACATAATTAACGCCAAACGTTCAGTACAATCCAATCTGTACCTAACTTTCGGAGAAGGAACCCCGGAAGAAGCCGTAAAATTGTTAAACTATTATACAACTCCCATGGTTGGAGCTTCCGGTGCGATTTACGGCGTTTTGGTAGCGTTTGGAGTACTTTATCCCAATGCAAAATTAGCTTTGATATTTTTGCCGGTTCCGGTCAAAGCTAAATATTTTATTCCGGGTTTAATTGCCATTGAATTTTATATGGGATTACAAAATTATGCTTGGAATCCCATTGCGCATTTTGCTCATATTGGAGGAGCCATCATCGGGTTTATTTTGATTCGTTATTGGAAAAAAAGATTGAATCAATTTCAAGATTATTAGTTGAATATGAATGATTTAAAAATATAATGAAAGATATAATTCAACAAATAAAAGAAAAATATAAACATGGAGAAATCAACACAAAACTTATTTTTATTTGTGTTGCTATCTTTATTCTTTCTTCTTTTATCAACTTTATATTTTTTCAAAATCGAGTAGGAAATATTGAAGATTTTTTTGCAGCAAAACCTAAAATTGAACAATTTTTCTCTCAACCTTGGGGTATCATCAGTTATGCCTTTTTCCATGGAAGTTTTCTGCATTTACTGCTTAATTCACTAATGCTTTATTTTGTTGGACAGTTTTTTTTACGCTACTTCAGAAAAGAAGATTTTTTAACTTTTTTCCTGTTTGGAAGTGTTTTTGGAGCATTATTCTTCATGATTTTTTCACCTTTATTAGCTTATAACGATGGGCTTATAGGTGCTTCTGCCGCCATTTATTCTTTGTTTTTCGCTTTGATTGCTTATCTACCTAAAAATAAAATCCAGTTTCTTTTCATTCCCATTAATTTTCCTTTGGATTATGTAGGTTATGCACTTTTAGCTTGGGATATTTTAATGATTATTGCCGGCGACAATACCGGAGGGCATATTTCTCATATTGGTGGAGCTGTTTTCGGATTTTTATATATGAAATCCTTTGAAAAAGGAAGTGATTTCTTAGGTGGAATCGCTCATTTTTTCTTTTCCCGAAATAAAATCAAAACCTATCAAAAAATTAAAACGCCCCCAAGAGATGATTATGAATTTAATTCTCAAAAAGTTGAAAAACAAAAGAAAATTGATGGAATTTTAGATAAAATATCTCGTTCCGGATATGAAAGTTTGACGAAAGAAGAAAAAGATTTTTTATTTAATGCAGGAAAATGAAAGGATTACGGTTAAAAGGATTTGAACCGGTGTTTTTCACCTCTCACCTATTACTCTTAGGGTTTTCTTATTGTATTTATCTTGCGCCGCATATTGCGCCGTCAACCTTTCCATACTTCGGTTTTTTGCCCATTTTTTATCCTTTGGTTGTTTTAATAAATATTCTTTTGTTGGTTTTATTATTTTTCCGAAAAATTCTTTTTGCTGTTTTATTTACAATTTTGTCTGCCGGACTTTATTTTCCTTTGCAGACTTCGTATCAATTCTTTGGAAAGCCCTCTTCTGAACCGGCAGATTTAAAACTGCTCACATTCAACGGGCATCAGCTGAGAATTTCCGGTTATGAAGAATTTTTTAAATCTGAAAATGCAGATATTGTACTTTTACAAGAGGTTTATTTAAAAAATAAACAACTGAATGAAATAAAAAAAGAGGTTTTCCCGGATTATTACCACGAAAAAAACTCAATTATTCAAGTATTCAGTAAATTTCCTATTATCGAATTCAAACAGATTTTTTCAGGAGAAAACGGAACCACCGGATATGCTGCTTATGCCGATTTGGATATGGGAAAAGACACTATTCGGGTAATAAATGTGTATTTAGAATCTATGTTGATTGATAAAAACTTAGTGAAAGAAACCGTTAATGATACGGAACAAAGAGAAAAAAACGTGAAAATTCTAAAAAATAAATTAACAAAAGGCTTTTTACGCCATGAAAAACAAGTTAAAAATTTGGTGTATTATATTGTTAATTCTCCACATCCGGTTTTATTGGCAGGAGACTTGAATTCTGTTCCTTATTCATACGAATACCAACAAATCTTATATCGGCTGAACGATGCCTATCTTTCAACAGGGAATTCATCCGGAACCAGTTTTCATGATTTTAAATATCCATTGCGTTTGGATTATGTTTTTCATTCCAAAGAATTTATACCACTTCGTTATAAAGTTCTCCGGAATGTGAACCTTTCTGACCATTATCTGGTTACAGCAACTTTTAAATTACCTTAAAAAACTATATATTTGACTCCGGATTTAACTAAATTAAATTCTGTAATTCAATAACGGATGTATGCAGTATTAGACATTGAAGCAACAGGCGGAAAAAAAGGAGAAGAAGACATTATAGAAATAGCAATTTATCAATTTAACGGAACAAAAATCGTAGATCAATTCATTTCTTTGGTACAACCGGAACGAAAAATCGACCCATTCGTTCAAAAGTTAACCGGAATTACTCAAAAAATGGTAAAAACAGCACCAAAATTTCATGAAATAGCCAAAAGAGTTGTTGAAATTACAGACCACACTATTTTAGTCGGACATAACATTGATTTTGATTATCGGATGTTAAAACAAGAGTTTAAAAAATTAGGCTATGCTTATTACAGAGAAACGATTGATACCTTACCACTTAGTGAAATTTCTTTTCCCAATGCTTCCTCTCATTCTTTGGGAAAACTCACAAAAGAATTAGGAATTCCGGTTACAAACCGCC
Organism: Weeksellaceae bacterium; assembly: GCA_034002605.1. GTDB lineage: Bacteria > Bacteroidota > Bacteroidia > Flavobacteriales > Weeksellaceae > Moheibacter. The sequence goes on from JAVFAE010000082.1 coordinate 3,021, forward strand.
ACCGGGCTTCCGGCGATGCTCTGGCAACGCTTGAGCTATTTAAATTACTCTTAGAAAAAGATTCCAAAAAAATTATTCCAAAAAAAACAAAGCCTTTTTATCAGAATAAATTCTCTGTTTATTTTAAGGATTTACCCAATTCCATCGGTGTTTTCTATTTTCTAAATTCAAAGAAAGAAGTAATTTATTTAGCCCGTTCTACTAACATTGCACAAAGCGTTCGTAAGTTATTAACTTCTAAATCTTCTGCTGGCAATAAAATACGGATGAATTTTGAAAGTGTCGAATACGAAATAACCGGAAACGAAATAATCTCATGGATTAAAGAAGTCAACGAAAATAAAAGTTTATCACCCTTATTCAGTAAAAATCGTTTAAATCCACGTTATGGAATGTTTTTAAACTGTGAAAATGGATATAAAACTTTGAAAATTCATAAATTAAAAGACCGTAACGAAAAGGAGTTTTTACAAATTATGAATTTAAAAATGGGGCAAAAACTACTATCACTCATGACTGAAGACTACGAGTTATGTCCAAAATTAAACGGATTTGCTCCGGAAGATCAAGCTTGTTTGAGTTATGAAGTAGGGGAGTGCCACGGAGCTTGCGAAGGAGTTGAAGCTCCGGAAGAGTACAATGCCCGATTTGATAAATTTTTAAAGAAAATCAATCTTGAAAATCGTAGTTTTTTACTTATTGGAAAAGGAAGAGAAAGAGGAGAGTCTTCATTTACTTTAATAGAAAACGGTAATTGTATCGGTTATGGATATTATAATTACTACCATCAAATCAAATCTTTAAAAAGAATCAAAGAACGAATGACCGAAGTTGCACCTCATCCTAATTTAAATAATGTTATACAGGGATTTTTGTTTACAGAAAAATATGAAAAATTAATTCCATTGAATCCTCTTTAAATTTAATAAAAAAATGACTAAAAAAAATGAAAAATTAATTCCAAAAAACTGGAACGAAATAAAATCCAATGATTCTTGGGCATTGTTCAAAATCATGGCTGAATTTGTAAAGGGTTACGAAACCATGTCCAAAATCGGACCCTGTGTTTCTGTTTTTGGTTCTGCTCGCACAAAACCGGATTCTGTTTATTATAAAATGGCAGAAGAAATAGCTTATTTGCTCACTCAATCAGGATTTGGAGTCATCACGGGAGGGGGACCCGGAATCATGGAAGCCGCCAATAAAGGTGCTCAACGAGGAAAAGGAAACTCGGTTGGTTTAGGAATTACTTTACCTTTTGAAACCGGTTTGAATCAATATGTCGATTATGATTATAGCATCAATTTCGATTATTTTTTTGCGAGAAAAGTTATGTTCGTCAAATATGCACAAGGATTTATTGCTTTGCCGGGTGGTTTAGGAACTTTGGATGAAGTATTTGAAGCTTTAACTTTGGTTCAAACTCATAAAACCAGCCGTTTTCCAATTATTTTAGTCGGAACGGAATATTGGTCCGGGCTCATTGAATGGCTCAAAGGAAAAGTGTTAAAAGCCGGAAATATTAATGAAAAAGATTTTGAACTTTATCGTTTAGTCGATACACCTGAAGAAGCTGTCAGCCATATCAATGCTTTTTATGACAAATATCGAGTTCAGCAAAATTTCTGATATTTACACTAATTTTAGCACAAAACCGTTATTTTAAATAAGTTAATTTTCTTTTATGTCCCGATTATTTACTGCAATTTTTTTAAAAATTTTCTTTTTTTTGCTTTCTGTATTTTTTGTTCAAGCACAAAGTAACAATGCTCGTTGGGAAGATTATTTTTCTTATTCCAAAATAAGTAATGTGTTAGAGGTCAATGGATTTATATTTTGTAGTGCTGAAAATGGTCTGTTTTCGTATGACCCAAATACGTATGAAATTGAAAAAATATCAAAAACTAATGATTTGAACGACGTCGGCATAAGTGCTTTTGATTATAACAAAGATTTAGAATTGCTCATGGTTGGTTACCAAAGTGGAGAATTGGATTTTTTAGGACCGGAAGAAAATCATAATATGTTAGAGGTTCCACTGCATCAATCCTATTATGGAGATAAGCGAATTAACCATATTTTTCCGTATGGAGAAATGGCTGTAATTTCAGGAGAATTTGGCTTAGTTACGTTTGATTTGGTGAATTTTGAATTCATGGAAACTGTTTATTTTATCCAATCCAGCGTTTATTTTGGTGTAAAACAATCTGCAATTTTAAACGATGTAATTTATGCTGCCAGTGACAAAGGGATTTATAAACATAGTTTAGACGGTTTTATTGCAAATTTTACAGCTTGGGAAAAAGTAGAAGGGATTCCGGATACAGAATTTCAAAAAATTGTTGAATTTAATGGAAAAATAATCGCTTCATCTTGGTCAAATGTTTATGTTTTTGATGGAGAAGAATGGTCTTTCTTTGGTAATCTCCAACCACTAAAAGATATGCGTGTCAACGGAAATACGCTGAGCATCACTCAAGATCTTTCTGTTAGAAATTATAATGAAAACCTTAATTTAGTAAATATAGCAAGTTTCTCAGAATCCTTAAATACTGGGATTAAAGTAGGAAATACCACGTACGGAGGATCAAATTTATACGGCTTATTAGACGGAAATACACAAATTCTACCCGATGGTCCTTACAATAATAAATCTTGGGCAGTTACATCTCTACAAGGTCAAATCTGGATTTCTCCGGGTGGAATGTCAAACTTTAATGCTCCTTCTTCCAATGCAGATGGTTTTTTTCACTTTAATGGAGAGCATTGGATTCACTACAGTTCCGAGCAAATTTTAAACGCGAAAGACATTGTGGACGTGGCTGTAAATCCGGAAAACATCAACGAATTCTATGTTTCAAGTTGGCATGAATACACAAGTTGGGGTGTGCCGGAGCCTCATATTGGAATGTTTAAATTTCAAAATGGACAAATGGTAGCACATTACAATTCAGATAATAGTACTTTAAAATTTCGAGAAAGAATAGCCGGAAGTTGTTTTGATGAAAAAGGAAATTTATGGATTAGCCAAACAGCTGCCGATCCAAATTCAAGAACTTTAATGCATCGATTAAGTCCGGATGGAAATTGGGAATCTATTGATGTTGTAGCGGCAACGGTTAATGCCGGAGCTAGAAAACCTATAGTTTACAACGGATACGGATTTTTAGCAATTCCGAGAAACGATACCGGGGTATCATCCGGAGTAAGAATTACGGATATGCAGGAAGTTTATACTATTGATACCTCCAATGATCGTGGAAAATTACCTTCGGGAGAAGTTATTTCAGTAGCAATTGACAAAAATGGAACACTTTGGATTGGAACTTTAGTAGGATTAAGAACATTATACAATCCTTTAGAAACCGTTAAATTAAGCTCATTTGAGACGCAGCCGGTCGTCATTATTCAAAATGGAATTCCGGAAGCTCTTTTAACCGATATACAAATTAATGCCATCGAAGTAGATGGAGGAAATCAAAAATGGATTGGAACAGAAAGCGCAGGTGCTTATTGTATATCAGAAGATGGAACCGAAACTATTTATCACTTTACTTCTGCTAATTCTCCTCTTCCGTCCAATAAGGTAAACGGCATCAGTATTGACCATTCTTCCGGAGTAATTTATTTTGCAACCGATAAAGGAGTGGTTTCTTTCCGAAGTGATGCTGTAGAAGTTGGAGATTCTTTTGGTGATGTTTATGCTTATCCCAACCCGGTTCGTCCCGGATTTACCGGAGAAGTAACCATAAAAGGTCTTCCCATCGATGCTGATGTTCGTATTGTGGATGTAGTCGGAAATTTAGTTTATCAAACCAAAGCCAAAGGTGGGGTAGCAAAATGGAATACTCGGAATTTAAAAGGAAAATCGGTGGCTTCAGGGGTTTATTTGGTATTAATGACCAATCAAGATGCTTCACAAAATAAACAAACAAAAATCGCTGTTATCCGATAATGTTAATTAAGAACCAAGCAATTGTACTTTCTTCTATCTCTTATGGCGACACTGGGAAAATCATCCGATTTTACACACAATCCAGCGGAATTTCTTCTTTTATTGCAAAGGGTGTTTATTCAAAAAAAAATAAAATCAACTCACTTTTGAGTCCTTTGAACTTCGTGGAATTGGTTTATGATGACAAAAAAAGTGGTCAATTACTTCATTTCAAAGAAATCCGACAACTCCATTATTATCAAAATTTTCACCAAAATCCGGAAAAAATAAGTATTGGATTTTTTTTGGCTGAAATTTTAAACTCTGTTTTAAAAGAAGAAGAAGCCAATCCGGATTTATTTAAATTTTTATCGTTTTCTTTTCTCGAATTCGACAAAAAAGAAACAATCATCGCCGATTTTCATCTTTGGTTTTTATTTCAACTGACTCAATTCTTAGGTTTTTATCCTTTACTCAATTCCGAACTTCCGTATTTTAATTTAGAAGAAGGAATTTCTACCGAAACTCCTCCTGTCAATTTTTCACTTTCAGAGGAAGAGTTTTTTTTATGGAACAAATTAAGCAAACTTGATTTTTTTAACCAAACCTCACTTCAATTCAACCAAAAACAGAGAAATTTGCTTTTAAATTTATTATTAAAGTATTATGAGCTTCATATTTCTGATTTCCGACTTCCAAATTCTTTAAAAGTATTGAACGTTGTTTTTGAGTAAAAAGTTCTTAAAAACAAATCTATAAAGGTCTGTTTTTAGTTCTTTTTATACACTTTTCCCGAACCGGTACTATTTTTTTCAATGCTTGTAGGATTTCCTTTGTAGTAAACATCGCCGGAACCTTTGGAATTTATTTTTAGAATTTGACTGCAATTCACTTCAGAATCGCCGGAACCCGATTTTTGGATATTTACATTTTCAGTAATTAATTTAAAAGCTTCCACGTCACCGGAACCTCTCGTATTAATTTCCAGATTTTTTGCTTTTCCGGAAATTTCAATATCGCCTGAACCGGAAATTTCTAAATTAACTTGATTTGCATTGACTTTTGCTTCAATATCACCCGAACCGTTAACCGAAGCTGTAAATTTATCTACCGTTTGAATTCCTTTGGTTTCAATATCGCCTGAACCAAAAAGTTGGATAGACCTCAACTGATTGGAATTCA
>JAVFAE010000083.1:0-8125 GCA_034002605.1 Weeksellaceae bacterium
TTGAGTTGCCACAATTTTTGTTGATTTCATATCGTCTGAACCCAAGACCCAATTGAATCCTTTTTCTAATTTTCTTCCTAAAACCGGATTTTCATATTGTGTAAAAATATAGAAAGCAACTGCTTCTGCCGCTATACTTAATTTTGATAAATCATTAGTGGCAATCCAACTGTCCAATAAAGCTCCTACCAATTCCGGATTACTTTTGATTACCTCATCGGGTAAATGAGTTAATTCCGAAATCCGCTCAGGATTTAAACGTAAAATTCCGTTTGCTGCCGCAGCTTGAACGCTAAAAGACAGACTATTTAATCCGTTTTCAAAGATTGAAACATCGGTTTCCCCCATTTCATTCAATTTGTCCAAAGCAGCTGCCCGAACCAAAGTCTTAGAATCGGAAGTAGCTAACTTTTTTAGAATTGGGCTTGCTTTTGTTTTTACAGTTGGGCTGGACGCATCAAGAAAATTAATGGCACTGATACGGATTCCTTCATACGAATCATTTAAGGCAGTTAACAAAACGGATAAAGAAGATTCGTTAAAAATTTGTGCAAAGGAGACTTTTTCCAAGGCCAGATACCGAGTTATAAATTCGTTTTTTCCATAGTAGTATTGTGTGGCAAATTCTTCGATTGATTTATTGTCGTTAATTTCACACAAAATCACTTGGTCAGCATTTGGAATTACAACTTCCGGTGCTTTTGAAGCTTCTAAGTCAAATGTATTGGTTTTTTTCTTGCTTATCCAAACATAGTGTCGATTGATTTTTCCGTCCACCACAACATCGAAAGCAAAAGGAAATTCAAAATAATTGGATTGGGATTGAACAACTGTAATTTGTACTTTTTTTGTATCGGGTTTGTATAAATAAGAAATATTCAGTTGCGGATGGCCGTTTCCATAAAACCATTGGTTAAAAAACCAATTCAAATCTCGTCCGCTTACAGATTCTAAGGCAAGTCTTAATTGTGGAATTTCTGCAGTTCCGTATTCATTATCATGTAAAAATTTACTTAGTCCGGAGAAAAAAGCTTCATCGCCTAAATAATGACGCAACATGTGCAAAACCCCTTTTCCACCTTTGTTGTAAGAGACAACATCAAATAAATCTTCCTGAGAATGATAATGAAGCCGAACCAAATCTTTTGGAAAATGAGAAATATCGGTTTTGTAAATTTGTAAATCAGAATAGCGATTTTCTTCTGCTTTTTCACGACCGTATTTGTGTTCAAACCACAAATATTCGGAATAATTAGCAAATGATTCGTTTATACTGAGGTTTCCAAAATTTTCCATAGTTACTAAATCTCCAAACCAATGATGGAACAATTCGTGTGCTATGGTGCTTTCCCAACTATTCTCATCAATTAACTGACCGGGTTTTTGTTGTGCATTTTCCATGTGAAGCGTTGCGGTTGTGTTTTCCATGGCTCCGCTCACATAATCGCGACCGACCATTTGCTCGTAATTGTCCCAAGGATAATCATATTGCAATAAATCGGAAAAAAATTGCATCATTTCGGGTGTATTTCCAAAAATATCCTTGGCATAAGGTGCATATTCATGTTCCACATAATAATTTACGTCTTTTCCTTTCCATTTATCTTTGATAATGGCAAAGTCACCAATTCCGACAAAAAACAAGTAAGGTGCGTGTTTTTGAGTGAAATTCCAATAATCCGTCCGGGTTCCATTGGGGTTTTTAGTTTGTTTTTCCAATTTTCCATTGGATAAAGTGACATATTTATCGGGAACAGTCAAATAAATTTCTTGTGATGTTTTTTGATTGGGCTCATCAATCGTGGGAAACCAGCAAGAAGAAGCTACGGTTTCGCCTTGTGTCCAGATTTGAGTTGGTTTGTCGGGTTCTTCTCCTTTTGGATTGATGAAATAAATTCCTTTTGCATCGCTGATAGCAGCACTTCCTTCTTGTTTTACTTCATTGGGACGGGCTGTATAATTTATATAGATGGAATATTCATCATTTTTTGTATAAATTTTATCTAAATCAATAGTGATTTTCCAATCATCGTAAGTGAATTTTAATTTCTTTTTGGACTTCCCTTGAACTAAAGCTACTTCATGGATTAGCATAGCTTTCGCATCTAAAACCAAAGTTTGTGTAGAATAAAAATGAGGTTTTAAAGTAAGCCAAGCTTCGCCGTTTACTTCTTCTTTTTCGTAATCGAATTTTAAATCGAGTTTTGTATGAATTAAACTATTTATTTTTTCAGCTTCTGCCCGGTAAATGTCCATTTTGTTGGTTTGATCCAAACGATAACTTGGCGGCAAACTTTCTTTGATTTGTGCAAACAATGGTACGAAAAGAAAAAAGACCAATACAGTGCTAAAAAATTGTTTTTTCATAAGAGAAACTTTAATTGTATAGATTTTTTGTTATTAATTTACTTAAAATCATTGATTTGTAAAAAATATTATAAATGAATAACTTCCTTGCGAATATACAGAACTTATTACTATTTCATTCAAATTCTTTTAATTTGATTCAACCTAAATAAAATTAAAAATACAGAAAAATGGATCGTTTAAACTTATTTTAAATTTTACTTTTACAACTTATTATAATAGATTTACAGTGATTTTAATTTAAAAAAACCAGTTGAATGACCCGAACATTTTTATTTTTTCTTTATTTGATTTTATCTGTCTGTTTATCAGCACAAATAAATGATGATTTACAAATTCCTGAAGATTCATTAATTGAAATACCTTCTTCGGCTTCAAAATCTTTTTTTGAAAAAGAAGGAGTTCGGATGTCTATTGCTCCGGTGCTTTTATTTACAGCTTCTGCCGCTTCATGGGGCGAACGCGAACACATTCGGGAAGTACGGAATCGGTATATTCCAAGTTTTAATATGGTGTATGATGATTATTTACAATACGCACCTGCAGCAACGGTTTATGGGCTTAATTTGGGTGGAGTAAAAGGTCGAAATAATGTAAAAAGAGCAACCTTTTCTTATGCTGCCAGTTTGGGAATTATGGCAATTGTGGTTAATTCAATAAAATATACGGCTAAAGTAGAACGTCCGGATGGTTCTACGAAAAACTCATTTCCGTCCGGGCATACTGCTAATGCTTTTACTAATGCTTCGTTTTTACATAAAGAATATGGAGTAGTCAATCCTTTGTATAGTATTGGTGGCTACAGTATGGCGACTTTTACCGGTTTAGGACGAAATTTAAATAACCGACATTGGATTTCTGATGTGCTTGCCGGTGCGGGAATTGGAATTTTATCTACTGAATTGGGTTATTTTTTCATGGATAAGATTTATGGAAATAAAGGTGATAATTTGGGTATGTTTTCAAAAATAGAAGGAAATGACAATCCGTCTTTTTTAGCATTAAAAGTAGGTTCAGCCTTGGCAACAACCAATTTCTTGAGAGAGTCTGAGTTGGATGATAGTAAAGAAACGGGATTTGAATTTGGTTTGGAAGGAGCTTATTTTTTTACTAAAAATTGGGGAGTTGGAGGGAATGTCAGTTTTTCAAGTTTTCCGATTAGCCCGATTCATTTTGACTTCGACGACCCTTCTTGGAGTGGGTTTGATATTGTTACACAATCATTAGGATTTTTCAACATGGACATCGGGCCTTATTTTGCTCATTATTTTTCAGAAAACTGGCTGATGATGCTTAAAACTACTGTTGGCTTTTCTACACCTGCCAATGGAAAAGTTTTGGTGAAAAGTGAATACATTGATTTACCGAATAATGAGTACGAAGTTGCTTCTTATCAACCTTCTAAAAGTTTCAGATGGACAAATGGAGCTTCAGCAACTTATAAATTAAATTCTAATTTAGGTTTGACGGCTTATGTGGATTATCATCTGTCTAATTCTGACATATTTTACCGTTTTGCAGAAGAATTGAAAAATGATGAGGAAATTGGAGAATTTTTTAACGATGACAGTGTGAAAGAAAAAATCAATTATTTTACATTGGGATTGAAATTAACTGCTTTTTTCTGATTTTCAATGATTTTGGTAATATAATTCTGCAATTCCTTTTAAAGTATGTAATTGATCTACATAATGGATTTTATTGGTTAATGGTTTGAAAATCAAACTCATTCCGCCGGTTGCTATAACAGTACATTCGGAATTCAGTTCATTATTTATCCGGTCAATCATACCTTCTACCATACTTAAATAGCCATAAATTATTCCACTTTGAATACAACTTATGGTATCTTTTCCCAACACTTTCTTAGGTGCGGTAAATTCAATTTCTTGTAATTGAGCGGTTCCTTTTACTAAAGCATTCATTGCAGTTACAACTCCTGTGGTGATGGTAACACCTAAAATTTTTCCATTTTCGTCAATTCCGATGAAAGTCAGTGCCGTACCAAAATCTACAACTAATTTTTTTCCTTGATAAAAAGTTTGAGCAGCTACAGCATTTGCATACAAATCTGTTCCCATTTGTGGAGAAGAATGTTGAACAAAAGATGGTGTGGCATTGGTTACAATAAAAGGTTTTTGATGATGAATTTCCTCTAATGCATCTGCAACTTTTTCTGTCCACAAAGGAACAACCGAACCGATTGTAATAGATGTAATCTCATGTTTATCAATAGAATATAATTTATACGTTCGATTGAATTCTTCTTGAAGTTTTTCTTTTGTCCAATCGGATTTAGAATCCAAAATCCAAGTAATAATATCTTGATTTTCCTGAAAAATCCCTAATCGGATATTTGTATTTCCGATATTTACAACTAATAACATTTTATTTTACGTATTCGTTATTGGAATCATCAATATCAGCTAAACGCTTGGTTGGGTCAATGCTTACTCTTTTTATTTCTTTGGTTGTTTTTATTGTATAAAGAGGAGAAGTCCAAGCCCAAGGTGTTAAAACGGTTCGTTTAACTCCTTCATAAACTTTCAGATTTTCAGCTTGTTTCTCACCTCTTAATTCCAGGTTGGGAATATAAAACAACTCTTTACTTCCATCTTTATATTCGACTAATAAATCAATCGGCATAGCAAAATTGCTCAGATTCTCCAATTCAATTCCGGTAGAACTCACGTTTTTAATGCCATAATTAATTGTTCGAGTAGTATTTACAAATAAATTGTTGTACCATTTTAGATTTACTCCTGAAATTTTTTCTGCAACCCGATTGAAATCTTTAGGCTCAGGATGTTTAAATTTCCAATCTTTATAAAATTCTTTAAAAGTTGCTTTTAAATTTTCTTCTCCAATAATATAACCCAACTGAATCAAATAAACCTGTCCTTTTACGTAAGCTTGAATTCCGTATGCATAATTATAGTCATAATAATCTGCCAATAAACTCATGGGTTCTTCGATGTCATAACTTGTCAATCGGAAATAATCTTCGTAAGCTTCCCGGTTTGGGTTAATTGGAATTTCCGCTTTTTCAATGTGTAATTGAGCCAATTGATGTGCATAGGAAGTAAATCCTTCATCCATCCATTCATGTACTGTTTCGTTGATTCCGAACATTTGTTGGTACCAGGAATGAGCAACTTCGTGATAAATCACTCCGATTAAACTTTCCAGATTCCGATTTCCTGTGATTAGAGTAACCGTTCCGTATTCCATTCCGCCATCTCCGCCTTGTACGATGGTGTAAGTTTTCCAAGGATATTGACCGAAATAGTCGCTCATAAATTCAAAAAATTGACGAGTAGGCAATTTTGCGTTGTTCCAATTGGTATTTATTTTTTCGTCATTGGAATGAAGGAAATAAATTTTAGGTCCGTTTTTCACTTGCTCTGAAGAAACCACATAACTTTTATCGGCTGCCCAAGCAAAATCATGGATGTTTTCGGCTTTAAAATGCCAGATTACTTTTCCGTTTTCTTCTTTTATTTTCGGATGAGTTACATAACCTTTAACTTCATTCGGGTTTTTTAATTCGCCTGAAGCACCAATAATATAATCTTTTTGAATTTTAATTTTCACATCAAAATTCCCAAACGGTGCTACAAATTCACGACCGATATATTCGTCCAAATGCCATCCGTAAGTATCGTAATGAGCCATTTTAGGATACCATTGCGTCATTGAAAAATCAATTCCTTCAGAAGAATGTTTTCCACCTCTTCGGATGATTTGCGGAATTTGTGCTTTCCAGTCCAAATCGAAAGTTGCATTTTGACCCGGTTTCAGATTTTCTGTCAGCGAAACTTCCATGATGGTTCCGTTAATGGTATAAGTCAATTCTTTCCCATTTTGTCGGATGGAGTTAATTTGATGAAAACCAATGTCATTCTGATTCAAAACAGCAATTTTACTTGTTTTTTTACCGTTTTTATCGGTTGTCATCATTCTTGAATCCGGATCTTTTATGTTTTGAAGTCGATAATCCATGGCACTACCCGGTTGGAAAGCATGATAATACAAATGAAAATATACTTTATTCAATTCATCGGGAGAATGATTGGTGTAAATCAATTTCATTTTTCCATCATATTGGAATTTAACTTCATCCACATCAATCTGCATGGTATAATCTACCTGTTGTTGCCAGTAGCCTGGATATTGTGCTAAAGCGGGGATAATTCCCCATACAATTAAAAAAAGAAAGAAATATTTTTTCATTATTCATTTGTTTGGGGTAAACATACAAATTTCTTGGAAATAGGGTAAAAAAACAGTAAAATGAAATTTGATAAAAATTGTTGAGTCGAATTACTTTTTCTTTAATTTCACTGTGAAATGCCTTAAAATATCGGCTTCCCAAACGATTTCATAACCTGAGGTGATTTCATTGCGACGGTCATAAATATTTTTTAATGCTACGGCAATATAATCCATGTGTTTGAAAGTATAAGTTTTTCTTGGAATTGCTAAGCGCAATAATTCCAATTTCGGAAAGCGATCCAAACGAGTTTCAGGGTCGCGGTCTGCAAGTAATGTTCCGATTTCGACTCCGCGAATACCCGCTTCTTTGTATAATTCAATTCCTAAAGTCTGGGCAGGATATTCAGCTCTTGAAACTTTTGGTAAAAAATTCAAAGCATCAATAAAAACAGCATGTCCGCCAATCGGTTTTTGTACCGGAATACCAAATTCAATTAATTTTTCACCCAAATATTCTACTTGACTGATTCGGCTTTTTAGGTAATCATATTCGGTTGATTCTAACAAACCTTGTGCTAATGCGCCTAAATCTCTTCCTGCCAAACCGCCATAGGTTAGATATCCTTCGTAAATAATACCGAAATTCCCACAATTTCTGTATAGATTTTCATTTCGCAAACCTAAAATCCCACCGATATTAACTAAACCATCTTTTTTTGCCGACATTGTGAAGCCTTCACCGTAAGAGAACATCTCTTTCACGATTTCTTTAATGGATTTATTTTGGTAATTTTCTTCTCTTTCTTTGATAAAATAAGCATTTTCAGCAAATCGTGCCGCATCAAAATATACCGGAATCCCATAACGGTCAGACAGTTCTTTGACAGCTTTTATATTAGCGATGGACACCGGTTGTCCGCCCGAAGAATTACAGGTAATCGTAATCAGACAAAATGGAATCTGTTCTTTTGAATGAGTTTTATAAACCTCTTCTAATTTATTTAAATCGATGTTTCCTTTGAAAGGATGCATATTGTTAATGTCAAAAGCTTCATCGATTGTACAGTCGATAGCGTGTGCTTTTCGGAATTCTATATGTCCTTTTGTTGTGTCAAAATGTGAATTTCCCGGAACAATCATTCCTTCTTTTACTAAAACGCTAAACAATACATTTTCGGCTGCACGTCCTTGATGAGTAGGTAGTGTGAAAGGAAAACCTAAAATATTTTTTACAACATCTTTTAATTTTTTGAACGAACGTGAACCGGCATAACTTTCGTCGCCAATCATCATTTCTGCCCATTGTTTGTCGGACATAGCACCGGTTCCACTATCGGTCAATAAATCGATGAAAACAGTGTCACTATCCAGATTAAATAAGTTATAATCGGCTTCTTTTATCCATTTTTCACGTTCTTCTCGGTTCGACAGACGAATTTCTTCTGTCATCTTGATTTTATAGGGTTCTGCCCAAGGTAATTCCATGTTTTGTTATGTTTTTTGTTATTTACAAGCCCTAAAGGTAAAAAGCTTTGAAAGAATT
>JAVFAE010000084.1:0-7987 GCA_034002605.1 Weeksellaceae bacterium
GGATTGAGCTATTTTTTTTAACAAAAAAGTTAATATTAACGCATCAAGGTGAATTTGGTGTTAATCACCTCTTTTCCATTTTGATTTATGGCTTTCAGAATATAAATTCCGGGCTGTAAAGAACCTTTTAAATTAACTTGGTATTCCCCGATTGATTTTACGGAAACAGTATTGGTATATACTCGTTTTTGATTGATGTCCCAAACGCTGATGTTTAGAACAGATGATTCATCTGATTTTGAAACGATGTTTAACTGGCTGTTTTTCACAATAGTAGGGTATAAGCTGTAATTTGAACCTAAATTAGCAATTTGGTTTAACTCATCTTGTTTCAAAAAGAAGTTACTGGCCAAATCATAAACCGGTAAATTGTAATCAACTTTAAATTCAGCTTCTAAAGTTGAAAAGTCCAAAGTGTAGAATCCTCCGTTTACAGAACTACTACCCAAAAGAACGCTACCGTCTCTTTCAACTGCTGCGGCATTTACAGTAAAACCTTCCGGTAAACCTTTGATTTTCCCAAGATAATCTGTTCTTAGATTGTTGGGATTGATTTTGAAAACATTAGCAGAAGCAGTTAAAACATAAACATTTCCGAATGCGTCAGAAATCATATCACCTCCGTAAACTGAAGTTTCAACTCCCGAAGATTTAGCAAACTCAGCAAAAGCATCAATTTTTCCTAAGTTTTGAATCGTTCCATTGGATGAAATTTTCAAGAACTCAGAACCAATATTGTTCAATGCATACATATAACCGTCAGAAGCAGTAGTCATCCGGGCATAAAAAGTAGATTGATCTTTTGGGTCTAAAACAGAATTAGGAATTTCAAAAATAGTTCCTTGTTTTGAATCTGCTTTAATTAACGCCAATTTCGGGCTGTGCATCGGAATATAAACCAAATCACCTTTTGCTGATTCGGTCATAGCTGCGATGTATTGTCCGCATTGACAGATTTTGCTTAATTGAGTTTCTTTCTCTTCAACAGTGATTTTGTCAGCTTTGGATAACAAAACTTTGGAAGTACTCAAATCATGAGTATCGATTTTTCTGAAATCATTGAACAGAATCTGCCCTTTTGTCTGTCCTGTAACAGCCGTGATTTCCTGACCAAAAACACCGAATCCGGCAAACAAGAGGGCACTAAAAAATAAAGTCTTTTTCATTGTACAAAATTTAAAGATTAACAAGGACTAAAGTTAAGAACTATTTTTTAAAAAAGAACAATTTTTATAAAAATCAATCAAAAATGATACTAACAAACTTATAAACAGATAAAATGCGACTTGTTTTTTGTGATTTTTTCTGTTTTCAACTGACTTCTGATTTGAATTCGATAACAGAAAACTTATCTTTGTTTTTTTAATTAAACAAAGTGAAGAGATTGCTTGGTTTTCTTTTTTTTAAATTAATGGGTTGGAAATTTGATTTCAGAGTTCCGGTTAAAGACATCCGAAAATGTGTGTTAATAGCCGCTCCTCATACTTCCAATTGGGACTTTTTTTATGCTGTTTTTGCATTTTGGTATTTGGAAATCCCGATGAAATTTTTCATAAAAGATAGTTGGACAAAGCCTTGGTACGGTTATTTTATTAAAAAATTAGGCGGAATCGGAATTGACCGTTCTCAACGCTCCAATAAAGTAGATTTTGCAGTCGATTTATTGGAAACAACACCTCATCAACTCTATATTTTAAATACGCCGGAAGGTTCTCGTTCTTGGGCAGAAAAGTGGAAAACCGGGTTTTTCTATATTGCACAAAAAGCCAATGTTCCACTTGTTTTATCGTATTGTGATTATCAAAAACAAATGGCAGGAATTGGAAAGGTAATTTATCTTGATGGGCGTAGCAAAGAAGATGTTTTATTGGAAATTCAGGATTTTTATAAAAATATAAAAGGAAAATACCCCGAAAAATACAATCCAAAAATTATATAATGGACAAAAAAACGATTTTAGAACAATTAAATAAGATGAATTCCAATACTTTAATGGAAGTTTTGGCTATTCAGTTCACCGATGTAAGCGAAACTTTTTTAGAAGCCAGTATGCCGGTAACACCGAAAGTACATCAACCTTACGGAATTTTGCACGGCGGTGCCAGCATTGCTTTGGCAGAAACGGTGGGCAGTGTTTTGTCAGCAATGTCGATTGATTCATCAAAATTTAAATCCGTTGGTTTACAAATGAATGCCAACCACCTTCGCCCCAAGAAAGAAGGAATGCTTTTCGCTAAGGCAGAATTTATTAAAAAAGGAAGAACGGTTCATTTGGTGAAAATTGAAATTAAAGATGAAAAAGAAAAATTGATTTGTCATTGCCAATTGATGAATTCCATTGTATCAGTTGATTATGTTTAATTTTAAATTAAAATGAGTTCTTTTTTTAAGAAATTAAATACAGCTATTCTGCAAAACATTCCGTTTGTTTTGTTTTCAAAACCCAACGAAGATTTTGTCTATTTGTATGTCCAAGATAATTCTGAATCCCAACGATTTTTGTTTCATTCTTTTGATTCTGAGGTCAAAAGGAGTATAGCCGATAAAAATCCGTTTCGGCTTCCTATTTCTGAATTTGAGTTTGAAATGCAATTAAAATTAAAAAAAACTCAAAAAACAAATTCCGTTCAACAAGAAGCATATCGGGATTTAATTCAAAAAACACTTGATTTTATTCAAAACTCAACGATTTCTAAAATTGTAATGAGTCGGTTGAAAGTAATTGAAAATGAGGGCTTTGATTTATTTAAAACTTTTCGGAATTTAATGTATCAACATCCGTCAGCTTTGGTTTTTTTATGGCATTTTCCGGAAAAAGAAACCTGGATAGGAGCTACGCCGGAATTATTATTGAGTCAAATCGGAAATAGAGTAGAAACCGTATCCCTGGCAGCTACTAAATTACCTGAAAGTCAATGGTCGCCTAAAGAATATGAAGAACAACAAATTGTAACAGATTTTATTTTGGATTGTTTTTCGGAAATTCAAAAGCTAAAAGTAATTGGTCCGAAAACAGTTCAGGCCGGAAAATTCCAACATCTGAAAACTTATATTTCAGGAGAAATTCCATCGGATTTTAGGATTTCGACTTTATTGGAAAAATTACATCCAACTCCGGCATTGTGCGGAATGCCTAAAAAAGAAGCTTTTGATTTTATCGTTCGGAATGAATTTCATTCCCGCGAATTTTATGGTGGTTATATAGGATTGGAAAAACAAGATTCTAAAGAATATTATGTGAACCTTCGTTCGGCTCAGGTTTTTGAAAATGAAATTTGGATGTATGTAGGGGGGGGGATTACAGCTGAAAGTCAGCCTGAAAACGAGTGGTTGGAAACTGAATTGAAATCCGGAACGATTGGAAATGCTTTGGAGAAAAGCTCGTCTATAAAAGTAGTACCCCCTGAGACACAATAAAAAAATCCCGCTTTTACGGGATTTTCTTTTATTGTTGTACGAATTTTAAGGTTCTAACCAGCTTTTTACATATTCCGGATCTTGCATGGCAACAGCTTGTTCGGTCAATTTTACCGGATGGAAGAAATCGACCATTACGGCTAATTCTCCGGTTTCTTTCTGTCCGATACTTCTTTCTATTGCTCCCGGGTGAGGTCCGTGTGCAATTCCGCCCGGATGTAAAGTGAAATGTCCTTTTTCAATATGGTTTCGGCTCATAAAATCACCATCCACGTAATATAAGATTTCTTCTGTATCGATATTACTGTGGTTGTATGGAGCCGGAATTGCCAATGGATGATAATCGTATAATCTTGGTACGAAAGAACATACCACGAAATTATTGGCTTGGAATTGAAGGTGAATCGGTGGCGGTAGATGGATTCTACCGGTAATCGGTTCAAAATCAAAAATTGAGAAAATATACGGATAGAAATAACCGTCCCAACCTACAACGTCAAAAGGATGTGTGGCATAAACCACCGGATAGATTTTTCCTTGTTTTTTTACTTTGACTACAAATTCGCCTTTTTCATCAATAGGCTCTCGATAAATAGGAAATCTGAAATCTCTTTCGCAGAAAGGAGAATGTTCCAAAAACTGTCCAACTTCATTTCTGTAACGTCTGGGAGTCTGAATAGGTGATGAAGATTCAATATACAGTAAACGGTTATCTTCATTATCAAACTCAAACTGGTAAATCGTACCTCTTGGAACAATGATGTAATCACCGTATTTGAAAGGAAGATCGCCCATTAAAGTTTTGAAAATTCCACTTCCTTTGTGTACAAAAAATAGTTCATCATTATGTCCGTTTTTGTAAAAATAATCCGTCATGGATTTTCTGGGAGCCGCTACGCCTAAAACACCATCATCATTAAAGAAAACAGGTGTTTTGGAAGCGATAAAATCGTCAGCCGGTTTGGCTTCAAAACCCTTAATCAAACGAGGACTGATGTTTTTATCGATTGCCGCTTTCGGGCTGTCATCAATTGCTTCACCTATACGCATAATCTGTGTAGGGCGATGAATATGATAAAGCAAAGAAGCGACTCCATCGAATCCTTCTGTTCCAAATAATTGCTCATAAAAAAGTTTTCCGTTTTCATCTTTAAAAACAGTATGTCTCTTTTGTGGAATTTTACCTAATTTATAATAACTCATGTCTCAAAAAATTTTATTTTCTAAAAGTACATATAATTACAATTTCCATCAAACAAAAATGATAGATTTTTATTTTCCTGACAGAATGTCTCTGAAAACTACTGTTTTATTGTACGTTTTGATTTTAATTTTTTTTGAGATTTTATTAGTTGAAGCAGATTTTACACTTTGAATTTTGGAAAAAGCAATTACAGCTGTAGTAACTCTTTATAATTTGAGAATTTTATTTTAAAGCCATTAATAAATAGACTAATTTTGACCCTTAAAATCAGAATAAAAAAGATGTCAGATTATACTACTTCTCACTATATAGAATTTTACAAGAAATTACTTCTTCCCAGAATGATTGAAGAACGAATGTTGATTGGACTTCGACAAGGGAAAATTTCAAAATGGTTTTCGGCTTGGGGACAAGAAGCAATTTCAGTCGGAACGACTTTAGCGTTGAACCCGGACGAATATATATTGCCTATGCACCGTAATTTAGGAGTTTTCACTTCTCGAAATATTCCTTTGCATCGTTTGTTTGCTCAATTTCAGGGGAAAATGGAAGGTTTTACAAAAGGGCGAGATCGTTCGTTTCATTTTGGAACACAAGAATACAAAATCATTGGGATGATTTCGCATTTGGGTTCTCAAATGGGCGTTGCGGATGGAATTGCTTTGGCCAACTTACTTCAAAAAAACAATCAGTTGGCTATGGTTTTTACCGGTGATGGAGGAGCGAGTGAAGGTGATTTTCATGAAGCAGTCAATGTGGCAGCTGTTTGGCAATTGCCTTTGATAATCATTGTTGAAAATAATCAGTGGGGACTTTCTACGCCTTCTTCTGAACAATTTAAGATGAAATCCTTTGTGGACAAAGGAATAGGATATGGAATAGATGCGGTGAGCATCGATGGAAATAATTTTTTGGAAGTGTATGAAACCGTAAAACATTGGGCAGAAGATATTCGTAAAAATCCACGTCCGGTTTTAATCGAGTGTATGACTTTCCGTATGCGAGGACATGAAGAAGCTTCCGGAACGGCCTATTATCCGGACGGATTAATTGATTCATGGGAAGATAAAGACCCGATTTTACAATTTGAAAATTTATTGAAAGAAAAAGGAATTCTGACCGATGAAAGCATTCAGAATTACCGAAAAGAATTAAGCGATTTGGTTTTATCGGAATTGGAAATTGCAGATAATTTAGCTGCTATTGTTCCCGATAAAAAAACAGAATTACAAGATGTTTATGCTCCTTTTTCCAATGAAGAAGTTATTACAAAGTCGGTTTCACAACGTGAAATACGTTTTATTGATGCCATTTCGGAAGCTTTGGATGAAGCTTTACAGCTTTATCCGGATTTGATTTTTATGGGACAAGATATTGCTCAATATGGCGGAGCTTTCAAAGTAACCGAAGGATTTTTAGACCGATACGGAAAAGACCGAATCCGAAATACACCAATTTGTGAAGCTGCCATTGTAGGAGCCGGATTGGGCTTATCAATCAGTGGACAAAAAAGCATGGTAGAAATGCAGTTTTCTGATTTTGTTTCCGAAGGATTCAATCAAATTGTTAATAATTTGGCAAAAGCACATTACCGTTGGGGGCAAAATGCAGATGTTGTAGTACGGATGCCGACCGGAGGAGGAGTGGCAGCCGGTCCTTATCATTCCCAATCCACCGAAGCTTGGTTCACCAAAGTTCCCGGATTGAAAATTGTTTACCCGGCAACACCGGAAGATGCCAAAGGATTGTTGTTGCAATCTTTTGCCGACCCTAATCCGGTTATGTATTTTGAACATAAAAAGTTGTACAGAAGCATTAAAAGTCAGGTTCCGGAAAACTATTATACAATTCCATTTGGCAAAGCACGTTTTCATACAAAAGGTGATGAGCTTACCATTGTAACCTATGGTTTGGGCGTTCATATTGCCCTGAATGTTTTGAGAAAATTTCCGGAAATAAAGGCAGAATTAATTGATTTGCGAACTTTGGTTCCTTGGGACAAAGAAGCGGTTTTGAAATCGGTACATAAAACCGGAAAAGCCATTATTTTACATGAAGATACTTTAATTAATGGATTTGGAGGTGAAATTTCTGCGGTAATTTCCGAAGAAGCTTTTGAAAGTCTGGACGCTCCCGTTTTTCGTTCAGCCAGTATGAATACACCGATTCCGTTTAATGCAGAATTAGAGAAACAATTTATGCCCGATAGTGATTTTGAAGAAAAATTGATAAAACTTTGGAAGTATTAGTATAAAATTAGATAAAAATCAACACAAAATGAGGCTGTTTTTATTGCTTGTCATAAGCCTTTGGTTTTCTTCTGTTTTGGCACAGGAAAAAACCGATTCTGTGTGGAATTTTTATGATTTTAAAGTGAATTCCAATCAATATGAACTTGATTTTCAAAAAAAAATAAACCGGGATTCTTTGGTTTATTCCGTTTTAGATTCATTAAAAAACGGAGGATTTTATACGTTGACTTTGGATTCGATTCAGAATCGGGATGTCTATATGAACAAAGGAAAAATGTACCAAAAAATCTGGGTAAAGAGTGATTCTGTTTTTGTAAAAAAAGAAGACTGGTTTGTTATTCAAAACTTGGATTCTTTGATTCAGTCAGCCAATCAATATTTTGCAAAAAAAGGATTTCCTTTTGTGGAAATCACCATACAGGATTTGGGTTATCGGGAAAATGAACTGCAAATTGGTTTGAATTATCGTTTGTTGGAAAAACGGACGATTGATGGTGTTCAGGTGCAAGGTTATGAGAAATTATCCAAAGGTTTCATCAAACACGGTTTAGGTTTAAAAAAGGGAATGATTTATAATGAATCGGAATTGTTAAAATTATCAGAACGAATGAATTACAATTCTATGATAGAAGAAATTCGTCCGGCACAAACACTTTTTAATACCGATTCTACAACGATTTATTTGTATGTGAATAAAGTAAAATCCAATATTTTTGATGGAATTTTAGGTTTTGGAAATGATTTGGACGGAAAATTTCAATTGAATGGAAGTGTTTTGATTGAATTAAATAATAATTTCAACAGCATGGAACGAATTCGTTTGAATTGGCGTTCAACTCCCGATAAAACAACTTCTTTGGATTTAAATGTCCGGATTCCTTATCTTTTTTCTTCACCTTTGGGTTCGCAAACCCAATTAAATTTATTCAAGCAAGACAGTACTTATGTCAACACGAAATTAGAAGAACGTTTGTTTTATCAAATCACGATGAATTCCAATTTGGGGGTGAATTTCAGTTTTGAAGATTCAAATTTTGTTTTGAATGAACAACCCGGATTGGCTTCTCTTTATGATGATTTTACGAAAACAGGAAACGGAATGAGTTATGAATAT
>JAVFAE010000085.1:0-7979 GCA_034002605.1 Weeksellaceae bacterium
TATTTACTTGTACCTTAGTGCCTAACAAAACGCCCTCTTCTATATAAATGGGAGAACATTCATATTCTTTGGTAGAAGGAGGTGATAATAAAGTGTATAAATGATTGTGGTCTAATAAATTACAATAAGAAGCGATAAGTGTGTTTTTGTTAATTTTTATCGATTCAAAAGAACTAATTCTTGTTCCTTTGTTAATGTGTACATTGTCTCCAATTATTAATTCAGCTCTTTTTTTTACTTTTATATAAACATCATCTCCTATAACAACATTTTTACCAATGGAGACTTTTGAATTTTTATGAATTTTAAATTTGACTGATTTCCCAACTTTTAAACTATTACCGATTTGGTGTCCATTAAATTGTAAATTATATCTGATTAATTGAGTATATATTCGTTCTCCTATTTGGGTAGAAATTATTTTATATATAATAAAAAAAGGATAAATAATTAGAGCTATTATTTTAATAATAGCTTGTGTGATTTTTTTCATGATTTTTTTTATTATTTATTTAAAAATTAGATTTTTACTTTTGCTATTTATGTATTTACTTTGTTTATATAACCAACCGGTAAAACTTTTTAATTTATTCTAATTTCACTTGTTTTTAAGATTTACAAACTATTATCACTCCCTTCCAAAACTCCTTTTACATCATAGAGTACTCCTTTTTCTTTTCTGAGTGTATCTAAATCTAAGTTTAAGAATTCATTGTGAGCTACTCCCAAAACAATTGCATCAAATTTTTTATTGGGTAAATCATTTGTACTTTCCAAATTATACTCGTGTTTTACTTCTGCAGGATTGGCCCAAGGGTCAAAAATTGTTATTTTAAGTTCATAATCCTTTAAAGCATTTACGACATCTACAATTTTAGTATTTCGGACATCCGGGCAATTTTCTTTAAAAGTTACACCTAATAGTAAAACTTCAGCTCCGTTTACATTGATGTTC
Organism: Weeksellaceae bacterium; assembly: GCA_034002605.1. GTDB lineage: Bacteria > Bacteroidota > Bacteroidia > Flavobacteriales > Weeksellaceae > Moheibacter. The sequence goes on from JAVFAE010000085.1 coordinate 956, forward strand.
TTTTGAATCATGGTTTTGACTACCTGACTGGCAACGTATTGCCCCATAGAATCATTAAGTCTTCGTCCGGCTAAAATAATCTCAGGATGGTAACCGACTTCCTGTGCTTTTTGTGCCAAATAATACGGATCGACTCCAATGCAATGACCGCCGACTAAACCAGGTTTAAACGGTAAGAAATTCCATTTTGTGCCGGCAGCTTCCAAAACTGCATGAGTGTCGATATTCAATAAATTGAAGATTTTAGCTAATTCATTGACAAATGCAATGTTAATGTCCCGTTGGGAATTTTCAATTACCTTAGCTGCTTCGGCTACTTTGATGCTGGGAGCTAAGTGAGTTCCGGCAATAATTACCGATTGATATAATTCATTGACGATTTTCCCGATTTCAGGAGTAGAACCGGAAGTAATTTTAAGGATTTTTTCTACCGTATGCTCCTTGTCTCCGGGATTGATTCGTTCCGGCGAATAACCCGCAAAGAAATCTTGATTGAAAGTTAAACCGGAAAATTTCTCTAATACCGGAATACACTCCTCTTCGGTAGCTCCCGGAAAAACAGTGGATTCGTAAATGACAATATTATTTTTTTCTAATACCTGTGCTACGGTTTCTGATGCTTTGTACAGAGGAGTTAAGTCGGGGCGGTTGTTTTTATCGACAGGAGTTGGAACCGTGATAATGTAAATATTTGCGGATTGAATAGCTGACAATTGATTTGTACAAAACAATCCATTTTTAGCTTTTTCCTCAAAAGGAGAGGAGGGAAGCAGTACAGATTGTAAAATTTCATCGTTTACTTCTAAAGTAGAATCAATGCCACTATTTAGTTCGTCAATCCGTTTTTGGTTGATATCAAATCCCACAACCGGGTATTGGGTTGCAAAAAGGCGAGCCAAAGGCAAGCCTACATATCCCAATCCAATAACGGCTATTTTATGTTGCATTTTATATTTTTTTAAGTTATAAAGTTCGTTTTTTCTACGGCTTCGCCGTTCTCAGTCCCATTTTGGAACTACAGTATAAGTTGTTTTAATCGTTAAAAGTCCGGAAGTTTACTTTACTTTCCGAACGTGGTTTTTTGCCAAATTTAAAGCATAACCTAATCCCAACGAAGGAATTTCGATTAATACTCTAAAGGAATTTAAATCTTCAATTGCTTTGGCATAATGTCCTGCAAAAGGACCTCGAATAATTTCGATTTCTTCACCTTTTGCAAATTTAGGAAGTTCTGCCTTATCAAAATTAATTTTTTCAGAACTTAAAATCCGGAGATGTTCAATTTCTTTTGCACTTACTCTTCCGATTTTCCCATTGTCTTTCAAAATGGAATGAAACCCAGGAACAGAATACAATGCCTCTTTTTTTACAAGAGGATTCTGAACGAAAACCATAGATGGAATCAAAGGAAGTTGAACTTTTTTCTTGCGGTCACTCCATATTCTGAGCACGGTATGAAGAGGTAAAAAAGAAGTATAACCCAAATCTGTGAGAAATTGATTTACTTTTTTTTCACATCTCGAATTTGTTCGCACAACAAACCAATCTTTGGTTTCATCCGACAAATTGTTCTGACTCAGGGAATGAAGAGCAGGAGATAGAGTTTTAGACATTTTTTTGTTCAATTATTTGTTCCTGAGAGTGTGCAAATGAACGCAATTTTTCGCGAAACTCAAAGAGAAAAACAATAAATTAATGAACCCTTGAGCTGAATCACAAATTAATTCCTCAATCTTTCATTAATTTTTCTTTAATCTCCTTTTACCCCTTTTTTAATAAAATAGCTTGGTTAGCAGCTGTGTTGGATTTATCGAAAAAACTTTTGATACTTTTGAAGTCATCTGTAATAATAGATTTTCCTAAATAAAATTCAGAATGAATCAGAAGTTTTCCGTCTTTTATTTCAGCGATTTGAGAATAGACTAAGAAACCATCCAAAGCGGCGTTTTGTGTCGAGTAATTCGCAGGAATTTCAGCTTTGAATCCTTCCGGAATAGGTATAGAAACAGTGGATTTGTAATGAAAAGGAAAATCAAATTCCAAGGCTCTTTCCCGGTTGGCATCATTTAATTTATAAGCTAAAACAATATTTTTCAAAGGATTTTCAATGGTTATGAAACTCAAATTGGAAAATTCAGAAGTTTCGGATTGGATTCTTGCCATTTGAGAATTATTTTCATCCCGGGTTTGAGTTCTTGTTTCGGTTGTGAACAAATCCAATGCATTTTTTATGGGATTATACGGCATTACACCATTCGGAATTTTATCATCTTCTTGTCTGAAATAACCGTTTCTTTTTTCATTTCGATTAAGTAGAAAAATATTGCCTTTAATTACATAATTTTGAGTGGATTGGTATTCTGAAATCGGTGGACTTACTAAAGTCAAATCTTCATTTTTTCCGTCGATGATAAGGCTATAATAATTATAATTTTTAAGTGGTGCAAAAGTTATATCAAATGACATATCAGAAGCATCAACCATGAATGCTTCTCCAGTAGAGAGTTTGACTAAGTTTACAACCGAATCGAATTGTCCTAAAAAAGGATAAGAAATAACTAATTTTCCGTTTGAGCGACTGCTGAGTAAAAGTAATTCAGTTTCGATTCCTTTATTTTTCAGAATAGAATAGAAAAGTAAATTTAAATCAGCAGAATTTCCTGATTTGCTTTTTTGTACTTCTCGATTGGTTTGTCTTGGCGAGATTCCGTATGTCCGCGTCCAAGTATAATTGCTTTTGAAATAATTATACACATTTTGAATGGTTTCCATTTCGGTAGCACCATTGGGAATGGTTTGAGCAATTTCTTTCCCGACAGAATTGCTGATGACATCTCTGTATTTGGAATGAATTTCTTTGTTCAAATCTGACCATTTACTGACTACGTGTTCGTAATCGGCTTGCTGTCCTCGTGCGTCTCTTTTGGTGTAACCTTTTAATTGAAAAACAATTCTTTCACTGATGTCTTTTGGATTGTAAACGTATTCGATGGTGTTATAGCTGGGCAAATTGCTTAATTCCCAATTCCTTAATCCTTTATTGCCCATTTTTTTGGAATAACGCGTAATTTCTTGTCCAATTGCCAATGAAATATAATCCAAAGAAGAATTATTTGTAAAACTGTATCTGCTATAAATTGTTGGAAGTTCGTGCTGAAATTGCCAAGCATTGATGTACATCAGCCCTTTCTCACTCATAACGTACTCAAATTCAAGTATAGAACCTACTTTTACATTGGGGAATGTGAATTTTTGAACCGACCAAAAATCATTGATTTTGGTATCAAAAAAAGAACTCCGATTTACCGAATGAGTTACTCTTTTTCCATTTTCTATATTAATGGTTTGCGCTTTTAACGAGCTGATTTGCTGATTTCCGTTATGGGCATAATACAGAATTTCCTGATTAGCGGCTTCAATTCCTTTTTCATTTAAAATTTTGATTCTTCTGTAAACGGTTGTTTCAAATAAACGGGCGACAAAAGTAGTTCCTTCTTCATACAGAATAACGGCACCGGCTTCTTTTTCAAATGAACATTCGGTATAATTAATTTCATTGTCAGAAATTTGTCCCCATTTTGTTTTGGAATTGATTTGTGCGGTTAAATCAAGCGAAAGCAGGCTTAAAATAAAAGTAAAGATAAGTAAGTTTTTCATTGAATTAGGATTTAAATTTAGGTAAAAAAGATTTTAATTTATTTTTCAAATATAGTTTTTTGTGGTATTTTCTTTGAAAATCAAAAGTGTAATTCCATAATAGATTTTTTAATCTTTCCGGATTTTCTGAAGACAATTTAGCATATTCTTCTGCTATGATGTCTGTCATTTCTTTTTTTGGTGTTAAACGACAAAGATTTTTCATCCGAAGTTCCATATCCATGAAATCGTGGAATTTCATTCGGTTTAAATCAACTAAAAAGAATTTATATTGCTGATTAGCAATGTTTTTTATAAGTGTGTTTCCCGGAGAATGGTCTTTGAATTCAATTCCGTTTTGGTGCATTTTGTAACAAAATTGGGTAAACTGTCGCAAAATATTTTCATGGTCGGGATAATCCGGGATTTCCACTAATTCCCGAAAAGTCAAATCATAATTTTGATGAATGCTCGCATAAAAACTTTTTTGCAATCCCCATTTGGTATAATTTTCTTCAAAAGCAACAGGAGCAGGCGTTCCAATTCCTTTTTTGAGTAGAATTCTTGCAAATTCAAATGAGCGACGTGCTTTTGATTTTCGTATATATCTGTAAATCAGCTGATTTAATTTATGAGGCTTTTTGAATGATTTAACATTTATTTTTTGCTGTTGAACCTCAAAAAGTTTAATTTGATTTCGTTCTCCCTTAATGAATACGTCGCCCGAAACGTCGAAATTTTTAAAAATCAACTGTATTTCCTTTTCACAAGCTTTAAACTCGGGACTAATTTTAAAAACCATGAAATGAATTTTAGCAAAAGTAAGGATAACTTATCAATTCGGATGGGTTAATTTAACAGATATTTATCAATTCCGTTTGAAATCCAAATGGTTTTGTTTTTTATTGTTTGTTGTTCAATTGAGTCGTTCAATTCTAAATTGTCTTTTGATTTTTCTTTGTGATAAATGTGAAAAACAATACCTCCGTATCGAAGTCTTTTTGCTAAAACGCCTTTGTTCCCCAAACGAATTGCCATATCAGAATCTTCCCTTCCCCAACCTTCAAAATCTTCATTATAGCCATTGATTTCAATAAAATCTTTTCTCCAATACGATACATTGCAACCTCTGAATTTTTTGGAAATTCCTTGATGGGATTTATACATTTTCGCTAAAAACGGAATCCGTAATGTTCGCGTTTTGTTTTTTATTTCTTTTGAAAAAAAGTTAAATGAAATTATTTTTTCTTTGAAAATCGTATCTACAAATTCAGGTAAAATATTCACTCTTGAGCCATATAAATAAGTGTTTTTTTCAACATTATTGATGTGGTCTTCTATAAAATTCTTGTGTAAAATACAATCTCCATCAACTTGAATAATATAATCAGAATTGCTTGCTGCAACGGCTTTGTTTAAGATTTTTGATTTCCGAAACCCCTTGTCTTCTTGCCAAAAATGTTTTACCGGAATTTTTATTTTCAATGAAAAATCATCAATTATTTTTTTGGTTTCTGAAGTAGAACCGTCATCTGCTATTAAAATTTCATCAGGTAATTTTGTTTGAGCAAGGACACTTTCTAAAACTAAACTCAAAGCATCTGTCCAATTATAAGTCGATAGTAAAAGAGCTGTTTTCATTTTGTTACTTTTTTGTATAAATCAAATGTTTTTTTTGCACAATGAGAAGTAGTGTAATTATTGATAAACAAATCATAAGATTTTTGAGAAAATTCTTTTTTTAAGCTCTGATTATCAATTAATTCATTTATTTTAACAGCCAATGATTTATAATCTTTAACCTCAACCAAAAAGCCATTTTCTCCATCTTTTACAATTTCAGGAATACCTCCTGCTTTTGTACTCACTATTGGAGTTTTCTTATAAAACGACTCATAAATTGTCAGAGGAAATCCCTCTCTCTCAGAACTCATTACATAAAGTTCAAATTGAGAAATAAAACTTGAAGCATTTTCTACAAATCCTGTAAGAGTAATATGATTCTGAAGGTTATACTTTTCGATAAGCCTATTTATTTCGGGAGTTATTTTGTCATTGTGATAACCTATCTGAATCAGGTGAATGTCTTTGTTATTCAGGGTGTTAACTAATTCATTCAATGCTAAAATTAAAATAGGTAAATCTTTTGCCCTGACGTGGTTTGCTATATTTCCAATAACTTTTTTGTTTTTGTCTATCCCTAAAAAATCTTTTATATCATATTTAGGTTCTGTAATTCTTTGAACAGAAATTCCGTCATAAATGACAGTTAATTTTTTTTTGTTTTTAGGAGTTAAAATTTGAGAAAATTCTGTTTTAACTTTTTCTGAAACACAAATTATAGCCGAAACATTTTTGTAATTATATTTGAATTTACTCAAAATACTACTACTTCCTCCCATTCCCTTTTTTGAGAAAACAGCAGGGATTTTTAGACCAAACAACAAATCTGACAATGTGAAAACAGTAAGTGAATCGCTTGTGTGTAGATGAAGTAAATCAGGTTTTATCTCTTTAATAACTTGTTTTAAGTATTTGTAGTTTGCAAACTTATTGAGTTTATTTTTTCTGCAACCAACAAATCGTATATTACTATTTGAACATTCCTTTTGAAGAATGTTTTCTCCTACTCCAAAAACAATATTTTCTGCTCCGAATTTTTCCAATTCAGGAATTATATCAATCAGTTGTTGTTCATTTCCTCCCCAACTTCTTGCTCCTGAAATATGTAATATTTTCATAAGGCATTTAATTTTAGCAAATTTAATTAAAATTACCAGTATTTTATTAAGGAAAGTACTATCTATTAAAGTTCATTGATTATTACTTTTTATGCATAAACATATTTTAGTGAGGTAATTTAATGTTATCGAAATTAGAGTCAAAATTTTATTTTTTCCGATTTTTTTTTTCAAAATATGTATCTTTACGCTCATTTTTGATATAAAAGCCAATGCTCACAGTTATTCTATTGACTTTTTTGATAGCTTTCTTCATCCTGTTTTCGGGTAGTTATGTGCATCCAAAATATTACAAATTCATCGGGTTTCTTCCGGTTTCGCTTTTTGCTTATTTTTGTGTTTATTTAATTACAATTCACTGGCAAAGTGAAGCTTATGTTTTCAATGAATGGATTCCGTCTTTGGGAATTGATTTAAATTTCAAAGTAGATGGTTTATCTCTTTTGTTTGCTTTACTGATTACAGGAATTGGTTCTTTGGTCTTTTTTTATTCTTCGGAATATTTAAAAAATCATCCGTATCTTAATCGTTTTTACGGTTATCTCACCTTGTTTTTGGGTTCAATGTTAGGGGTTGTTTTATCTGATAACCTGATTTCGCGAGTTATCTTTTGGGAATTGACCAGTATTACTTCTTTTTTCTTAATT
>JAVFAE010000086.1:0-7962 GCA_034002605.1 Weeksellaceae bacterium
GTAGCTACAATTGTCAGACCGGTTTCCTTTGTTTTTCTCTCTAATTTTTTTAATTCATTTTTTTTCAACAATAACTTTCTATCTCGTCTGGTCTTGTGATTAAAGTAAGTTCCCCAATCATATTCATCAATAAACATATTGATAATATACAATTCGCCCTCCTTTATTTGGCAAAAGCTTTCAGTTATGCTTGCTTTACCCATTCGTATGGACTTAATCTCCGTACCAAACAATTGAATTCCGGCATCATAACCTTCCAACAATTCATACTCAAAACGAGCTCTTTTATTTTTTATGTTGACTTCTCTCTGCACTTTTAATCTTTAAATACCGTACCTTTGCGCCGATTAATTTTTAATAAATACCTTAATTATATGTTATCAGTATCCAATCTATCGTTACAATTTGGCAAACGTATTTTATTCGACGAAGTTAATATAAAATTTACAAATGGCAACTGTTACGGAATAATTGGCGCAAACGGTGCCGGAAAATCAACTTTTCTAAAGATTTTATCGGGTGATTTAGACCCAACTTCAGGTCAAGTCTCACTTGAAAAAGGAAAAAGAATGTCGGTTCTAGAACAAAACCACTTTAAATATGATGATTTTACCGTTTTAGATACTGTTTTAAGAGGAAATAAAGTTTTATACGACATCAAAGAACGAATGGATGCCTTGTACGCCAAACCGGATTTTTCAGAGGAAGATGGTATCAAGGCCGGCGAATTAGGCGTTCAATACGAAGAAATGGACGGATGGAATGCCGAAGCGAATGCCTCCACTCTACTTTCAAATGTAGGAGTAGAACCGGATTTACACTATACTTTAATGGGTGATTTGGACAATAAAGCCAAAGTTCGTATCCTATTAGCACAAGCTCTTTTTGGAAATCCGGATGTGTTAATTCTGGATGAGCCCACCAACGAATTAGACGTTTACACTATCTCATGGTTAGAAGATTTTTTGGCTGATTATGAAAATACCGTAATTGTCGTTTCTCACGACCGTCACTTTCTGGATGCTGTCTGTACACATATTGCCGATTTGGATTTTGGAAAAATCAATTTATATTCCGGAAACTATACATTTTGGTACCAATCTTCTCAATTAGCAGCCAAACAAAGAGCACAACAAAACAAGAAAGCAGAAGAAAAAAGAAAAGAGCTACAAGAATTCATTATGCGCTTCAGCTCCAACGTTGCAAAAGCCAAACAAGCTACAGCTCGTAAAAAAATGTTAGAAAAATTAAATGTTGATGACATTAAACCTTCTTCTCGACGCTATCCTGCCATCATTTGGGAACAATCGCGCGAAGCCGGCGATCAAATTTTAGATATAAAAAACCTTTCCGCTTCAATTGATGGTGAGACTTTATTCAAAGATGTTCATTTAAATTTAAAAAGAGGAGATAAAATCGGGGTATTTTCAAGAAATTCACGAGCTGTTTCTCAATTTTTTGAAATCCTTTCCGGCAACGCTCAACCGGATTCAGGCGAATACAATTGGGGAATTACAACAACTCAAGCTTATCTGCCTTTGGATAATACTGAATTCTTTAAAGAAGACATCAATCTTGTTGATTGGTTGAGGCAATACACTGAATCTGACGAAGAAAGACACGAAGAATATATGCGTGGTTTCTTAGGGAAAATGTTGTTTTCAGGTGAGGAAGCTTTAAAAAAATCATCTGTACTTTCGGGAGGTGAAAAAATGCGTTGTATGTTTTCTCGAATGATGCTTTTAAGAGCCAATGTACTGTTGATGGACGAACCAACCGGTCATTTGGATTTAGAGTCAATTACCGCTTTAAATAATTCTTTACAGAATTTTAAAGGTACTGTATTGATGGCCTCACATGACCATGAATTGATTCAAACCGTTTGTGACCGAATCATCGAATTAACACCAAACGGACTCATCGATCGCTATATGACTTATGATGAATATTTATTAGATAAAAGAGTAAAAGAGTTACAAACTGAGATGTATAGTTAAACGATTAAAACATAGGGTTTTCGTGTTTTTTAATTAGATATAAAAATAAAATTTTACATAAATTCATACATTGTAAACTACGCTATACAATTAAATTGTCTGAAAATGAAAATACTTAAAAAAATCTTTATCGTACTTTTGACTATCATCGCTATTCCCTTAGTTGTTGCCTTATTTGTGCCAAAAGAATCGAGCAGTGAAGGGCAAATTATTATCAATAAACCCAAACAAGAAGTCTTTGATTACATTAAATATGTGAAAAATCAAGATAATTTCGGGATTTGGCAACTTTCTGATCCGGACATGAAAACGACCTCAGAAGGAGAGGACGGTTTCGTCGGTTTCAAATACAGTTGGGACAGTGAAAAATTAGGTAAAGGAGCACAAGTAATCACTAACATCGTGGACGGAGAGCGTATGGAGTCCGATATGTTTTTTTATGATTTTGATGATACGCCAAGCAAAACCTATTTTACTGTTGAATCTCAATCGCCTGACCAAACTTTGGTAAAGTGGGGCGTTTCCTGGACTACACCTTATCCGTGGAATCTGATGAGCTTATTCTACAATATGGACAAAGATTTCAATAAAGGCTTAGAAAATCTAAAAGAAATTTTAGAAAAATAATTTATGGCAAAAAACAAAACTATCACGACCGACGCAAATGTTGAGGATTTTATTTGTGCTTTTGTTGATTCAGATCAAAAAAAACAAGATAGTTTCATGTTGATGAAATTGATGCAAGATTTTACCGGTTATGAGCCCAAAATGTATGGTTCAAGCATCATCGGATTCGGAAACTATCATTATAAATACGACAGCGGACATGAAGGAACTGCTCCTTTAGTCGCCTTTTCTCCACGAAAATCCGCATTTTCTCTTTATGTTTATTCTGGTTATATGGGGCATTTGGAACAAGATGAAATGCTCAAAAATTTAGGAAAATTCAAAATGGGAAAATCTTGTATTTATGTCAAAAAACTATCTGACATCAACTTAGAGGTTTTAAAAGAAATAATGGGGAGTACTATCAAATTTTTAGAAAATAAATACGGAAAAAAGCTAAAACAATCGCCGCACTAAATCACTTACTTTAACTACTTTTTCTATTTGAATTTGAAAATCTTCCACCTTTATTTTGTTGTATTTTGAAATAAAAATCACATCATACCCTAATTTTTCAGCTTCTGTAATGCGTTGTTCGACTCGATTAACAGCACGAATTTCTCCACTCAATCCAATTTCTCCGGCAAAACAACAATTATCCGGCAATGCTGTATCCAAATTTGAGGAAAGTATAGCTGAAATCACAGCTAAATCAATCGCCGGATCATCCACCCGAATTCCGCCGGTAATATTCAGGAAAACATCTTTTGCGCCCAATTGAAATCCGGCCCGTTTTTCCAAAACAGCCAAAAGCATATTGAGCCGCTTAATATCAAACCCGGTTGCAGAACGTTGTGGAGTTCCATAAACAGCCGAGCTCACCAAAGCCTGAATTTCAATTAACATCGGGCGAATTCCTTCCAAAGTAGCTGCAATCGCATTTCCACTCAAAGGTTCTTCTTTTTTTGAAATCAAAACTTCTGAAGGATTTTTCACTTCACGCAATCCACTGCCTTGCATTTCATAAATCCCCAATTCAGAAGTAGAACCAAATCGGTTTTTATTAGCTCTGAGCAAACGATAAACATAATTTCTATCGCCTTCAAACTGCAAAACCACATCAACCATGTGTTCTAAGATTTTCGGGCCGGCAATTACGCCTTCTTTAGTGATATGACCGATTAGAACCACCGGAACATTGGTTTCCTTAGCATAACGAATTAATTCTGAAGTACATTCTCTGATTTGAGAAATGCTTCCCGGCGAAGATTCTACATAAGGTGTATGCAGCGTTTGAATAGAATCAACCACAATTAGCTGAGGCTCAATTTCTTTAGCGTGACGGAATATTTTATGCGTTTCTGTTTCTGTTAAAATATAGCATTGTTCGGTTTCAATTCCGATTCGTTCAGCTCTTAATTTAATTTGAGATGCACTTTCTTCGCCCGAAACATAAAGAGTTTTAATATGTTTTAAATGTAAAGCTATCTGAAGCATCAAGGTCGATTTCCCAACACCGGGCTCACCTCCAACCAAAATAACCGAACCATTTACAATTCCACCTCCCAAAACCCGATTCAATTCCCCGTTCAAAGTATCAATTCTACTTTCACCGGTTTCAGCTATATTTTTAACATTAAGTGGATTGGATTTTTCGTTTTTACTCGGATTTGACTCTCTCCAAGGTTTTTTTTCATTATCCTTTGCTGTTATTTCTTCTACTATGGTATTCCATTCTCCGCAAGCCTTGCATTGTCCCATCCATTGTGAATATTGATTTCCACAATTTTGGCAATAAAAAGACGTTTTAACTTTCGCCATTTTAATAAAATTTGATTCGAAAATAAGGAAATTTATCGGATTTTGATAGGTTTATTTTTTGAGCGACTCAACTTCGGAATAAAATAAACAGATAGTAATCCAAATAATAAAATAGAAATGACTTGAGCGAAATACAGAATTAAACCAAAATAATTCCCAACAGCTCTTCCTTCATCGGACGGTAATCCTTTTGCTGTGTACAAAGCGACAAAAGCAACGCTCATCACATAAGGATAACCCAAACCACCGACTGCCGGCAAAATCATCCCTAAAGCACCGGAAATAATCAAGAAAAAACCTTCTTCTAATCCAAATTTTGAGGTTTCCGGAAAAGCAAAAAACACAACATAGGTCATCAAAAAATAACATATCCAAATTCCAAAAGAATATAGGACAAACAAACCTCGTTTTTTCAGATGCAGTATAGAACGAAATCCAACTATGATTCCTTTTATAAATTGTACTATTTTCTCATAAAAAGGAAGTCTTTTTAATTTTTTACGAAAAAGAAAAATGAGTAGAAAAATTAAAATTCCGATTCCAATTATAAGTTTTAGTTTATCGAAAGAAGCCGTATTACTGTGAGCAAAAAAAGAATACAGTGTTTCGGCACTTAAAATAAAAGTAATCCCCATGAACAGGAGTAAAAAACACAAATCAATAACTCTTTCTAAAACGATAGTTCCCAATGATTTATCCACCGGAACATTTTCCATTTTATAAAAAGAAGTTGCACGGGCTACTTCACCGCTTCTCGGAATAGTCAGATTCATGAAATAAGCAAAAGAAATTGCCCAAAAGCCACTTTTTGTAACCGTTTTGTACCCTAAAGGTTCCAAAAGAAATTTCCATCGGGCAGCACGTAGCCAATAAGAAAAAATACTTAATGCCATAGAAAGTAAAATCCAAAAATAATTTGCTTGTTGGAATGCTGTTTTTAGAGCTTCAAAATCAGTCTGTTTGAGCGTAAGTCCAATAAAAATTACCGCTAAAATCAGTGAAATTACTAAAAAGACAAATTGACTGATTTTAGATTTCATTTTCAAGTTAATTGGTTCGTTTCCTCATTCGGGAAAATGATGGTAGGTTTAAAGGTTTTGGCTTCTTCTAAACTCATCAAACCGTATCCGATGATAATGATAGAATCGCCTACCTGAACTTTTCTAGCTGCAGGCCCGTTCAAGGTTACCTCACCGGAATTTCGATTTCCGGCAATGGTGTAAGTTTCAAATCGTTCTCCATTCTGAAGATTCACAACTTGAACACGTTCACCTACAATCATATTGGCAGCATCCATCAAGTTTTGGTCAATTGTGATGCTTCCAATATAATTTAATTCTGCACCGGTAACTTTTACACGGTGAATTTTTGTTCGTACTACTTCAATCATCATAACAGGCGCAAAGATAAGGAGATTTTAAAATAATGAAATTAATTCAGGCGAAGGTTGTCAATTAGGCGGATATCATCAGCAAAAGCAGCAATAAATCCTCGTACTTTTTGACCTTTTTGGATGGATTTCACACTTTTTAGTGTAATTTCGTCTGCAATTTCAAAATACTCCAATTCTAAACTGCTGTTTTTGAATTGAGCTTTGACAAACTCAACCGTTTCGTCCGGCGAATGATTTTCTAAATAAGATTTAGATTGTAAAAGAACTTCATAAATTTTAGGAGCTTCTTTTCTCATTTCTTCACTCAGTCTTCGATTTCGTGAACTCATTGCCAATCCGTCTTTTTCTCTTTTAATGGCTGCCGGAATAATTTTCACCGGAAGTTGTAATGATTTCACCATTTGACTAATGATTTGTAATTGCTGAAAATCTTTTTCTCCAAAATAAGCTCTATCGGGTTGAATGATTTCAAAAAAACGTTTCACCACCGTCCCTACTCCATTAAAATGCCCCGGTCGAAATTTCCCTTCCATCTGATTTTCTAAATCGTTAAAATCAAATTCCTCTGAAATTTCTCCATTCGGGTAAATGGTTTCTATTGTAGGTAAAAAAACTATATCCGTTCCTGCTTTTTTGAGTAAATTCAAATCTTCTTCTTCAGTTCGGGGATAATTTATTAAATCCTCCGGATTATTGAACTGAGTGGGATTTACAAAAATACTTACAACCGTAAGCTGATTTTCTTTGACGGATTGTTCTATCAATGAAATATGCCCTTGATGAAGTGCTCCCATTGTAGGCACAAAACCAACAGATTTAGAAACAGATTTTAATTCAAATAATTGATTTTTAAGCTCTTCCGTCTTTTTTATAACAATCATTCCGTTTGTTAAATAAATAATAAACCGGGGCAAAAATATAACAAGTACTTTATATCTCATAAAAAATTCGTACCTTTGTCCACGATTTCAAGTAATTAATGAGTTTTTGAATATGGAAGGAAAGCGTATTTTGTATGTAACTACTGAAATGGTCCCTTATTTCCCTGAAAGTCCAATGTCAACACAATCATTTAGAATTCCTAAAGCTATGAGCGAAAAAGGAGCGGATGTGCGGATTTTCATGCCGAGATTTGGAATAATCAATGAACGCAGACACCAACTGCACGAAGTTATCCGTTTGTCCGGAATGAATTTAATAATAAATGACATGGATCAGCCTTTAATTATTAAGGTGGCCTCTATTCCCGGTGAGCGAATTCAGGTTTATTTCATTGATAATGAGGAGTATTTCAAAAGAAAATCCGTGTATGAGGATAAAGAGGGAAAACTTTTCAAAGATAACGATGAACGTTCTATTTTCTTTGCAAAAGGAGTATTGGAAACCGTAAAGAAGCTAAATTGGAAGCCGGATGTTGTTCATATTATGGGTTGGATGTCAAGTATGATTCCGGCTTATTTACGTGAATATTATGCAACTGATTCTTTTTTTGACGATAGTAAAGTTGTAGTTTCTTTGTTCGATAATGCTTTTGAAGGTGAATTGAATTCTGAATTTTGTGGAAAATTAGCATTTGACGGCATAAATGGTGAAGTCGCTCAATTATTAAAAACCCCTGACTTTAAAGCTTTAACAAAATCTGCTTTAAAATATGCAGATGCAGCTGTAATGGGTGAAGAATTTTTACCCGAAGAAATAACACAATATCTTCATTCAAAAGACATAACCATTATGGAATATTGTCCGGATGAAGCCATCAGCGAAATTTACAAGACTTTTTACGCTGAAGAATTAATGAATGAAAATTGCTAAAAATTAATGAGAAAATTTTTTAATCTCGTTGCAGCATTCGTACTTTGCTCAACTGCTACCCTTGTTGTTTCCTGTGAAGATGAAATTTCAAGTGTTGGTAGCGACTTAATTGATTCAGGTATTTCAGCCAAAGTATTTTATACTGATGTTATTGCCTACAACACCAATAATGACTCCATCCGTTCCGATGCGAAAGTTCTTCAAAATGCACTGGTGGGCGTTTATGACGAACCGATATTCGGGCGAACTAAAGCCCGATTCATTTCACAAGCCCGTTTGGGAAAATTAAATCCTGATTTTGGAACAGAAGCCGAAATGGATTCGGTAATTTTA
>JAVFAE010000087.1:0-7927 GCA_034002605.1 Weeksellaceae bacterium
TTTCCATCAGTTTTGTTGCTATTTTAATGGTCGGTTATTGGTTTTATTCTGAAAGAGAAATTTCCAAAACTTTTTATTTCTTAGGATTTTCAGGGATTATTTTAATGCTATTACTTCGAATCGGCATTACACTTCCCGAAATTTCACCTTTGTATAAAAACAAACAATTTGCTCAAAACGTTTCAGAATTTGATGTGGACAATATTTTAGTCGAGAAATACCAAGAAGCTTCGGTTCTTAAATTCTATTTTCCGAAAAAAGAAATAAGCGTTCACCGAACCATTGGAAATCGAAGAAGTCAATACAGTCTTTGGGATTGGGAGCAAAATTTCTATCAGAAAACCGTTCAGTATATTTCTCCTTGGATTCGCTCAGAGCGTTCGTTTAAAGCCTATAAAAATCATAATTATTACATCAAAGAAATTCCAAATTATAATACGTTCCAAAATGTGAAAATTGAAGTAACCGAAAGTGTTTTTTTTGTAAATCCAAATGATTCGATCCAATTAAAAATTAAAATCATCAATCCACATCCACATAATTTAACAATTGGAAAAGATTCTGATTTACAGTTAAATGTAAATTATTATCAGGAAAAACAATACGAAATCTCATATTCAACTAAAATTAACATTGAAACATTTACCTTAAAATCCGGAGAAGAAACCGAAAAAACAATTTCTTTTAAAAACACTTCAGAACCGGGGATTTACAAGGTTTGTTTCGGAATAAATTATTCACAAATCGGAACGACTTATCTTTCTTCTCCTTTTTTAGTTCAGACTACTAAGAACTCATTTTAAATTTTTTATTGAATTTCCAAACGATCCGGTTCAGTATGTACCAAAACATCTGCTATTTCAGGCATTTGTTTTTGAATTTCATCCTTTAAATTATGTGCAATCAAATGCCCTTCTTGTACTGTAATTGTTCCTTTTACAATCATGTGCAAATCCACATAAAAAGTCATTCCCATCTTTCTTACATGGCATTTTTCAGTTTCAATTACACCCGGAACTTTTTGTGCAATTTCCCGGATTTTAGTAATTCGGTCATCATACAATTGTTCATCGGAAATTTCACCCAAAATCGGACGAAAAATACGATAAGCATTAAAAGCAATAATTACAGAAGCCATCAAAGCCGCCCAGTCATCAGCCGACTCATAACCTTCGCCCATAAAAAGTGCAATTGAAATTCCTAAAAAAGCCATAACGGATGTAATCGCATCACTACGGTGATGCCAAGCATCTGCTTTTAAAGAAGAGCTGTTGGTTTCTTTGCTTTTTCTAATAACATACTGAAAAGAAAATTCTTTGAATAAAATAATTCCACCCAAAACATATAAAGTAAAAACTTTAGGTGCTTCATGTGGTGTTTTTATATTCTGAATACTTTCATAAGCGATTATTATAGCCGAAATTAATAAAAAAGCTATTACAATAAATGTTGAAAAAACCTCATAACGACCATGACCATAGGGATGATTTTCATCGGGCGGTTTGCTCGAATATTTCAATCCGACCCAAACCAAAAGAGAAGAAAAAACATCTACCGTAGATTCAATAGCATCGGCTATAAGCGCATAAGAATTTCCAAAAACTCCGGTTAAAAACTTAATAACTGCCAACAAAAAATTACCGATGATACTGAAAATAGATGTTCTGAAAGCTATCTCTGTACTCATTAAACAAAAATATTTAAACAAATGTATAGGAAACCATTTGAATTCCGTTCATAAGACTCAAAATAATCATGAAAAACAAGCTGAATAATACTCTTCCTTACTTTTTCCTTATTTTTGAAAATTATCTCATTTCAATTCATCGAATATGTCATTAAAAAAATTCAAAAACCTGATTCAAACCTGGGATGATTGGGTGCATTTGCTTTCTCTAAATTCGGATTTAACAAAAAAAGTCGTTCAAAATTTAGATTTCACCAATAAGAAAATTGATTGGAAAGCATTGAAAACCGAAGGTTGTACTTTTTTAGGTTGTTCTTTTTTAAAAGAAGATGCTATTTTTCTTATTTCAAACGGTGCGTTAGTTTATCCGAAATTCAAAGATTTACCTTATAATCCCCATCGTACGAGCTTATATACCTGGCAGGAATTAATAAAAATACAAAACGAACAGACAAATTCTGTAGATGAAGAAATTTATTTTCATTTTATGAAATCAAAATACAATCCATCAATGGAAGAAGCTATGGCACAAAGAATTCACGACTATTCCATTGATGTTGCACTTCGGAATATTATTGATTACAATGATTTCGGAATGACAAAAAAACAAATTGTTGGTTTTATGGGCGGACATTCCACTCGCAGAGGTTCTGAATATTATGTAAAAGTTGCTTTAGCAGCACAAAGTCTTTCCAAAAAAGGTTATTTTATAGCCTCCGGAGGCGGTCCGGGAATTATGGAGGCTGCTAATCTGGGTGCTTATTTTGGGAATTATGAAGAAGATGATTTATTAGAAGCCGTTTTTCAATTATCCGATTTAAATTTTGAATCAGAAAATCAACTTGATTATTTATGCTCAAATTATTTTGAACAATCTAAAAAAGTATTGGAGAAATTCCCAAACGGAAAAGAAAGTTTAGCAATTCCAACCTGGTTTTACGGACATGAACCTTCCAATTTATTCGCTTGTCATATTGCTAAATATTTTTCAAATAGCATTCGGGAAGATATTCTACTGTCGATTTGTTTGTATGGGATTGTTTATGCTCCGGGAAGTGCCGGCACAACTCAGGAAATTTTTCAGGAGGCAGCACAAAATCATTATGGAACTTTTGGCTATTACAGCCCAATGATTTTTCTGAGTAAAAAAAGATACATTGAAGATACTGCGCTTTATTCCGTTTTGCACCAATTAGCCGTAGGCAGAAAATACAAGGACTTACTTTATTTGACCGACGATCCGGATTTGGTTGTAAATTTTATTGAGAGCCATCCCCCTGTTCCAGTGGAAATTAACGAGAATTCACAATAAAAACAGAAATTTTACATTAAATTCCCTCAAGTTATTAAATATATTGTATATTTGCAGTCCAAATCGCGGGATGGAGCAGTAGGTAGCTCGTCGGGCTCATAACCCGAAGGTCACAGGTTCGAGTCCTGTTCCCGCTACTACTCTAAAAGCCGGTTTTTGAAAATCAAATAACCGGCTTTTTTCTTTCCTAAAATCTCATAAAAGCCATTTTGGAACTCTATATTCCACTACAAAGTAAGAAATTCTTTAATTTCTTCTTTTTTCAAATAGGGAAAAACTATAGCTTTTGTACCTTTGAATTTTAAAATGAAAACACTGCGAAACATAATAAGTTTTTTATGGAAATGCTGGTTTACCTTAATAACTTCTATTTTGGTGATTTTAATTGGTGTGTTTTGGGTTTTCCCTTTGGCTTTTTCCGACAAGACTTTTCCTTTCGCATACAAAGGAATACGTTTGTGGGCAATATTGGTTTTTTATGGTTGTGGTTTTCGATTGGACTTCATTCAAACAAAAAAATTAGACCCAAATCAAACTTATATTTCCATTGCAAATCATACATCCGTTATGGACATTATGATTATGGCGATTATTCACAAAAAACATCCACTTGTATTTGTCGGAAAAGAAGAATTGGCGCAATTACCAATTTTTGGTGCAATTTATCGACGGATTTGCATCACGGTTGACCGTTCTAATTTACGAAGCAGAACCCATGTTTATACTGCGGTAAAAGAAAAAATTAATCAAGGAAATAGTATTATGATTTTCCCCGAAGGTGAAATTCCGGATGATACAAATCTAATTTTACAACGATTCAAAGACGGTGCTTTCAGTCTTTCCATTTCAACTCAAACACCACTTGCCCTATATTCTATCAAAGGAATTAAAGAAATGTTTCCGGAATCTTGGATAAAAGGTTATCCGGGAAAAGTAAAAGTAAAATTACTTGATATAATTTCAACCAATCATTTATCTTTGGCCGATAAAAATGAGCTGAAAGATTATTGTTTTCAGCAAATTTCAGCCGAGTTGACTAAACATAAAAAATAAAAAAATTGGCCATTATCGCTTATACAGACGGCTCTTGTTTGGGCAATCCCGGATCGGGCGGTTTCGCCAGTATTTTGTTGGATACCGAACGGAAAATTAAAAAAGAAATTTCAGGCGGATTCCGCCTGACGACTAACAATCGGATGGAATTGTTAGCGGTTATTGTGGCATTAGAAAACTTAAAGCAAATACCTACTGAAATTACAATTTATTCTGATTCAAAGTATGTCTGTGATGCTGTCGAAAAAAAATGGGTGTTTAATTGGGAGAAAAAAGGATTTAAAGGAAAAAAGAATGAAGATCTATGGCGAAAATTCTTGATTCAATACCGAAAACACAAAGTTTCCTTTCAATGGGTAAAAGGTCATGCGGGAAACAAACTCAATGAACGTGCCGATGAACTTGCCGTTGCTGCTGCTAATTCCCCTAATTTAAAAATTGATGTGGAATTTGAAACAAATGACGAAAATTCAGATTTGTTTTCAGATATATAAGCTTAATTTTGCAAAATAAAATACCAATAAAAAAATAACAATGAAAAAAATAATCACAATCGCTCTAATTTTAGCACTTTTTGTATCATGTGAAACGGGTACAAAAGAAAAAACAGTTGTTATCAGTGGAACTATTGAAAATGTAGATTTAGACAGCGTCTATATATTTAATGAGGGTTTCAGAAAATCCATTGCTTTTGAAAATGGAAAATTTAAAGATACTTTAACGATTTCCCAATCGGCCTATTTTACTTTTTCGGCAGGAAGAGAGCGAACACAATTATTTTTAAAACCGGGCGATAATCTGACTATTTCCACAGATATGGAAGAGTTTGATGAGAAATTGACTTATTCCGGAAGTGCAGCAAATGAAAATAATTTTTTAGCACAAAAACAATTGAAAGAAGAAGCTTTGATTTATTTAGACCCAAATGCGTTTTTCTCTGTTGAAGCTCCGATTTTTAAATCAAAATTACAAGAGTTGAAAAGTTCACAATTAGATGAACTAAAAAACATAAAAGTAAGCAAAAATTTCATGGAATTTGAAATGAAAAACATTGAATTCCAATATTATATGCTAATGGCACAATATCCGGTAGCTCATAATTATTTTACACAGAATACAATTGAAATGCCGGCAGATTTTGAAGAAGAAATGAGCCATTTGGATATTGACAATGAAGCGGATTTTGATGCAATTCCTTTGTATCGAAGTTATGTGATTTACAATTACAGCCAAGAAATTGAAAAAGCAAATTCTCCGAAAAAAACCTTATCTATTATTTCTGAAATCCAATCACAGAAGATTAAAAATGCCGTGATGAAAAATGCATTGTTGTATAATATTTCTACCGGAGCAGAAGGGGCAAAAGATTTTCATGATTTCATTCAGAAAAATGCAACAGATGAAGATTTGAAAGAAGAATCAACAAAAGCATTTAACTCAGTTCAAAATGTGCTTCCGGGCAAAGATTCACCGAAATTCAACTATCCGGACATTAACGGAAAACAAGTATCCTTAGATGATTTAAAAGGCAATTTGGTTTATATTGATGTTTGGGCAACTTGGTGCGCACCTTGTTTAGCTGAAATTCCACATTTGAAAAAATTGGATTCAAATTATAAATCTCAAGCTATTAAATTCGTTAGTATTTCCGTTGATCCAAAGTCCGATTTTGACAAATGGAAAAACATGGTAAAAGATAAAGAACTACAAGGAATTCAGCTATTTTCAGATAAAGACTGGGGTTCACAATTTGTTCTGGATTACGGAATTAAAGGAATTCCTCGGTTTATTTTGTTGGATAAAGAAGGTAAAATCATTACAGCAAACGCTCCACGACCTTCTGATTCACAAATCCGAAGCTTAATTGATGCAAATTTATAGTAGTTTAGAAAATTAATTTCTTTCTGAAATTTTCCATTTCTTAAATGGCTTTACAGACAGATTGGCATTGTAATAACGTTCATCCGAACTGACTTCTTTTCCTATCCAGTCAGGAAGTTCAACTGTTTCATTTTCTGAATTTAATTCGATTTCAGCTAAAATTAAACCTTCATTTTCACCAGAGAATTCATCAATTTCCCATAATTTCCCTTTGAATTCTATTTTATATCGGGTTTTTGTAAGTTCCGCAACAGCTAAATTCTCAATAAGTTCATCAGCTTCTTTCAACGGAATTTCATACTCAAATTCCAAACGTTTTAAGCCTTCAGATTGACCTTTGATTGTTAAGAAAGCAGTTGTAGGCGTTTGTCGTACACGAATGGATTTTGATTTTTCTGTTACTAAATAAGCTTGTCTAAAGAATTCACCTTTCGGTTTTTTTAACGATTTCCATTTGTCGGAATCCACCAAAAATTTACGTTCAATTTCTATTCCCATAACAAAATTTTAATCATTCGGAAAATTCTAAATTAAATCCGTACTTCAGTCGGAACTAAAATCGTGTAATCCCCATGATTTCGGATAACATCCCGTACAATACTCGAACTGATATAGGATTTTCCGGATGAAGTCAATAAAAACACAGTTTCAATTCCTTTTTGAGTAATGGCACGGTTGGTATGTGCAATTGCTTTTTCAAATTCAAAGTCAGCCGGATTACGAAGTCCCCGTAAGATGAAATTTGCCTTTTTTTGTTGGCAATAATCTACGGTTAATCCTTCATACACATCGACTTCTACATTATGAAATTTTCTCAAGGAATCTTCTAACCATTTTTGGCGTTGTTCCAATGAAAACATATAATTTTTTTGAGCGTTTTGACCTATGGCAACGATGATTTTATCAAAAAGAGGGGCTGCCCTTTCTATAATATCCAAATGGCCTAAGGTAATCGGGTCAAAAGAACCCGGAAATACAGCTATTCGTTCCATAGTTCGTTCCATATATTTTTTCTGTTTAGTGCAATTTCGATTTCATTATCAAAAAAATCTTTTAAATCCAATTGAGCATAGGCAGCTTGTTGAGGAAAAATACTCGCCGGAGAAAATCCGGGTAAGGTATTCATTTCCAAAAAGTAAGGAATTCCATCAACAATAATGTATTCAGAACGTGAAATTCCGGTCATCTGCAAACTTTCATAGGCTTTCACAGCAATTTCTTCTACTTTTTCTTTTATTTCTTCGGTCAATCGGGCCGGAGTAATTTCTTCGGAAGCTCCTTGGTATTTCGCTTCATAATCAAAAAATTCATTGTGGCTGACAATTTCAGTAATACCGACTACTTTTGTTTTTCCTTTATAATGAATGACTCCCACCGAAACTTCAGTTCCGTCCAAAAAAGATTCTATCAAAACTTCTGCGTCTTCTTTAAAAGCTTTGTCCAATGCAGGTTTAAATTCTTCCTTAGATTTTACTTTTGAAATTCCCAGGCTGGACCCTGATTGGTTAGGCTTCACAAAACAAGGAAGTCCAATTTTTTCAATGATTTCATTAAGATTATAGGGTGAATTTTTATGAATATAAACCGATTCTGCATGCGGAATTCCATATTTATCCAAAACAGCAATACAGTCTTTTTTATTAAAAGTCAATGCGGACTGATAAAAATTACAACCCGTATAAGCTAATCCGATTAATTCCCAATACGCCTGCATATAACCGTCTTCTCCGGGAGTTCCGTGAATAATATTAACCACACAATCAAAAGTCTGCTTTTTGCCATTTCTCATATAACTAAAATCCTCTTTTTGAATAGGGAATTTTTCTCCGTCAATTTCGGCATACCAAGCTTCTTTTAAAATCCGAACTCTTACTTTATTATATTTTTCAGCATTCAAACTTTCATAAACCAGTTCGCAACTTTTCAGGGAAACAATATACTCATCGGAATATCCACCCGCTACTACGGCTACATTCAACATGATTTTTTAAATT
>JAVFAE010000088.1:0-7907 GCA_034002605.1 Weeksellaceae bacterium
TGTTTCAAATTTTGGTTGCTGAGCTTGTCGAAGCACAGGTTTCAATACTTAGTACATTATACAAGCATACATTATTCAATATACAGGTTCATCAGTCCTTCAACTCCAATACTTCCACATTCTTATAATCTTCATACGAAGAAGTTATCACACGGTCGCCGGCTTTTAATCCTTCAGTTACTTCATAATAAACCGGATTTTCTCTTCCCAATTTGATTTCCCTCCTGACGGCTTTTTTGTCGCCGTCCAATACAAAAATCCATTTCCCTGCGGTTTCCTGATAAAATGCGCCTTTGGCTACCAACAGACTTTCTGAGCTTTCGGATAAAAACAGTTTGACACTGAACGACATCCCTATTTTCAAATCAGCCGGAACCTCATTTTTGAAAACCAATTCCACCTGAAACTGTCCGTCTTTTACTTCGGGCAAAACTTTGGAAATCATCACCCCATAAGTCTTTCCACTTGATTCTATGGTTCCGCTTTGTGCGGGTTTCAATCGGGAAATGTAATATTCATCCACCTTAGCGGTAATTTTATAGCCATCCATAATGTCGATTTTCCCTAAACTCTCGCCTGCATTAATGTGCTTTCCTAAGCTCGGATCAAAGGAAGATAACCGTCCGCTCGCATTGGCTAATACTAAGAAATTCTTTTTGTTGTCTCTCAAAATATCCAAGTTTCTCTCCATTTTTTCCAGCGCTTGATTGATGGACGAGATTTGCGCAACTCTTGCCTGCTTTTCTCTTTTAACGCTTGTTTGGATAACGCTCTTTCTTTTGGATTGGTAATTGAAATTCTCCAAAGATTTGTTGTAATCTTTTTCGGGAATAATTTCTTTTTGGAATAATCTCTTGTCTAATTCATATTGCTGTTCGGCATCGGTGAAATCATGTTGAATCAAAATAAGTTCTTTCTCCAATTCCAATTCCTGATTGGTTAAACTGATTTTCAGATTTTTGAGGTTATTGATTTGTTCGATGATGGCAGTTTCCTGTTGCAAATAACCCAATTCCGTATTCGGGTTGTACAGTCTGACCAATGGTTGGCCTTTGGTCACCATGGCTCCGTCTTCCACAAAAATATCCTGAACAGCGCCGCCTTCCACCACATTGATCAGTGCCGAATTGAGGGCTTCTATTTTTCCGTTCAATATGACGATATCATCAAACTTACCTTCTTTTACTTCCCGAATCGAAATCCGAGAAGCATCTACATTCAGGGTCTTCTTTCTGAATACCGACGAATACAGCAAGGCAGACAATGTTAATATTCCGACCAAAATCAATAAAATGATTTTGTATTTTGGTTTTTTATTTTGAACGATTGTGTCCATTTATTCTTTTTTCTTTTTAATAAAGAGTGAATTTTATGCCAATGAAATTCAATCATTTAAATTATTGAAAATAAATAAGAAAGAAAATGGTTTAAAATTCAATTGTTCGGAATCGAACAGTTTTTTGATGAAAACGGACAGTGTAGATTATGACGAAACTTTTCAATACATAAGCCCAAAGAGCCAGACCGAAATTATATTTCCATAACAAACTTCAATATCATCTTCTGCCAAAAAATGTTTTCCAAGCAATTCACTCTCTAAAACTGCTTTCAAAAAAAAAATTCTTTTGTGATTTTGCCTATAAAAAACAGCAATTTCATTAAGGGTAATAAATCTTTATTCTGTTCAATATCATCAATCTGTAAATATTTACTTTATAAAGATTTCGCAGGTTTTGGAAA
Source organism: Weeksellaceae bacterium (assembly GCA_034002605.1). Classification (GTDB taxonomy): domain Bacteria; phylum Bacteroidota; class Bacteroidia; order Flavobacteriales; family Weeksellaceae; genus Moheibacter. The sequence continues at coordinate 1,741 of JAVFAE010000088.1, forward strand.
CCGACGAAGCTTTCTCTTTCAAATTTTTTATCTCAAATGGAAACAGTTTATTCTACAATTTTAAGTTTACTTGGAATCAGGTTTACTTCGCTGATTCAACCGAAAAAACCACTTCCGGGATATTTCTCCAACTTACAAAATTGCCGTTTGAAGTTTTAAAATCTTCATCGCCGCCATAGATTACATTGAGATATTCTGACGGAATTTCATTGAGTTTTTGCCAATATTTCAGATTGTCAAAAAAGTGGCTGTTTTTTGTTTGTGCCGCCTTAATTTCAAAAGGGAATTGCTTTAAACCGGCATCTATTATCAAATCAATTTCTTTTTTTTCCTTGTTTTGCCAAAAGTAAAATGCCGGCTTTTTCCCTCTGTTGAAATAGTTTTTGTTCATTTCATTCAGGACAAAATTCTCAAACAAACCACCTGTCAGATAATGCGAATACAACTGTTCGGAATTTTGAATATTCAGCAACGAACAAGCCACACCCGTGTCATAAAAAAACAATTTTGGGGTTTTGAGAATCCGCTTATTGAAGTTTTTATAAAAAGGTTTATGTAAATAAATGGTGTAACTTGCTTCCAAAACCGAAATCCATGATTTGATGGTGTTTAAACTAACTCCGACATCGTTTGACAGCGACTGGAAATTCACCGGTTGACCAATTCTCCCGGCGCATAATTGAATGAACCGCATAAACAAAGACAAATTCTCAATGCTTTTGATTTGTCGCACATCACGCTCCACATAAGTACTCAGGTAATTTTGAAAATAAACTGCAGGGTCAATATCCTTATCGAATATCCGTGGATAACCTCCCGAAAAGATCAAATCTTCAGCTCTTTCGAAAGTAAATCCGGCTTCCTTCAATTCGGAATAAGACAAGGGCATCAGATTAAAAATGGCGGTTCTTCCTGCCAAAGATTGGGTGATATTTTCCATTAATTGAAAATTCTGTGAACCCGAAAGTGCAAAATGCACTTCATCATTATTATCAACAAGCTGTTGGATATAAGAAAAAAGTTGGGGAACCTGCTGTACTTCATCAATCACCGCACCTTCTGGAAAGTTGCTTAAAAACCCCCTCGGATCTTCCTCCGCTAGCAAACGATTATCAATGTCTTCCAAATTCACATAAGGAAGATTTTTATACAATGCTTTCAGCAGCGTAGTTTTTCCGGTCTGTCTTGCTCCTGTAACCGTAATTACAGGAAATTTTGACTTTAAACCTTCAATAGCCGATGAAATTTGTCTTTGAATCATAGGCAAATATAAACATTTTATCCAAATCTGCAATTGAAATGCAGATTTGGACAGTTTAGAATTCATCCGAAAAAAAGAACCAAATAAAATTTAACGACTGATATATGAATTATTTAACGAAATTCATCAACTTTGCGGACATGTAATCATTTGTATTTCAATAGGATATTACAATTATATGCCATAAAAACACAGTTGGGTAACCTATTGAAATCAAAGGAAATGAAAAATTAAATCAACAAAAAACTGTTCAGAATCGGACAATATCATTAAATTAGAAAAATTAAAATTGAATCAAAATTGAGAAAAAAAGAAGCCAACATATTGATTATAGATGACGATCCGGATGTTTTGTTTACTGCGAAGGTATTGTTGAAACGAAATTTTACAAATGTGAAAACCGCCGAATCGCCAAGAAAAATCCTTCAAAGAAATGATGAATCCAATTGGGATGTGGTACTGTTGGATATGAATTACCGCAAAGGTTTTGAGGATGGAAAAGAAGGTCTGTACTGGATGGAATATCTGAAGGAAAATATGCCTTCTGCGGTGGTTATCCTTATGACCGGTTTTGGCGATGTGGAATTGGCAGTGGACAGTTTGAAACAAGGTGCTTTTGATTTTATCCTTAAACCGTGGGACAATGAGAGGTTGTATGCTTCGGTCAATAAAGCAGTGGAATTGGCCCGGAAAAATCAGAAATTGGAGCGATTGGAAGAAATCAGTCGTCCGGCTGTGATTCCCGTTTTTGAAGGAAAATCACCGACTATACAAAATGCGTTGACAATGTCGGCAAAGGCAGCTCCGACTGATGCTACAGTTTTGATATTGGGCGAAAACGGAACCGGAAAATTTATTCTAGCCCAACAAATTTATCTGCAATCTTTACGAAGGAATGCTCCGTTTGTTCATGTGGATTTGGGTGCTTTGAATGAAAATCTATTTGAAAGTGAACTGTTTGGCTATGCAAAAGGTGCTTTTACGGGGGCGGAAAAAGACACACCCGGACGGTTTGAACAGGCAGATGGCGGAACGATTTTTTTGGATGAAATAGGGAATCTTTCATTGTCTTTGCAATCCAAATTGCTGACAGTTTTGCAAAATCGGAAGTTGAACCGTTTGGGTGAAAACAAAGAAAGAAATATTGATGTTCGTATAATAAGTGCTACCAATGCACCGATTTATCAGATGGTCAAAGACGGTTCGTTCCGGCAGGATTTGCTTTTTAGAATCAATACGATGGAAATCAAAATTCCGGCGCTCAGGGAACGAAAAGAAGATATTCCCGAATTGGCTGAATTCCTCTTGGAAAAGTACAAATCCAAATACAGAAAACCCGAATTGAAATTATCTGAAAAGGCTAAAACTGAGATTCAGAATTACGGTTGGCCGGGCAATATCCGGGAAATGGAAAATGTATTGGAAAGAGCCGTTATTCTGACGGATGACGAAGAGATAGAGGCTTATGAATTGCATTTCAGTTATTTTGAAGTTGCGGAAAATACCGATTTGACTTTGGAAGAAATGGAAATCAGGATGATTGAAAATGCACTGAAAAAGAATCGGGGAAATATCAGCAAAACGGCTGAAGATTTGGGTATTACAAGAGCATCGCTTTACAGACGGTTGGAAAAACATAATTTGTTGTAGATGGATAGAAAATTTTGGTTTTGGCTGTTTTTCAGGTTATTGTGGATTTTTGGATGGATGCTTTTGGTGGTCTTCCTGCTGAATAACAAATTTTTGTTTACTGGATTTTTTGGAATAATTATCATTATTGTTTCAATCATTGAGTTTTATTATTTTTTCAAAAAACCTTTTCGGGAAATTCATAAAGTATTAAGTGCATTGGTGCATGATGATTATTCGCTCAAAGTGAATATCAACCAACATTCCACACTATTTTCGGATTTGGAAAAATTATACCACAAACAAAAAGACCAATATTTTGACCAACAATCGGTTAAATTGATTTATGACAACCTGTTGAACAGTATTTCATCCGGAATTTTGATATTGCGAAAAACCGAATCCGAAGATTGGGAAATATTTTTGATGAATCGGACACTTGCCGATATTTTTCAGATTCCGATTTATTCGTCGTGGAATAATCTTCAACGAAATCTATCTGAATTCACCGACAAATTGAAATCCATCAACTTTGAAGAAATCAATGAAACTCTTGAAATTTCTATAGATAACAGTGAAAATCAGACTTATTCGCTCAAAACGTCTGCCATCAAAACATACACTTATCAATATTATACCGCAACTTTGGATTCGGTTCAGACCATCATTGAAAAGAAAGAGAAACAAGCTTGGTATGATTTGATGCAGGTAATCTCACATGAAATGATGAATACGCTTACGCCGATTAATTCATTGATTAACAGCATGGAATATTATACTGAACAACCTCAACTTTCAGCAGAAGATAACGACGATTTTAAAGAAAGCCTGAAAACCATTCAAAAGAAAACAGTTCATATTCTGGAATTTGTGGAAAATTACCGAAAAATCAGCCAGTTGCCGCAACCGAAAAAGAAAAATACCGATTTGGTGAAATTGGTTGGAACTTGCGTTGAAATGATGCATTCGGTTTTTGAGGAAAAAGAAATTTTGGTTGGAATCATATCAGATTATGAAGAATTAAATTCATTGATAGATCCTGTTTTAATAGAAAGAGTTATCATCAATCTATTGACCAACAGTATTTATTCGCTTGAAAGCAGAGAAAACGACCGTCAAATAAAAATTAAAATCCAAAAAACATCCGAAAGAATTTTTGTCGGAATTTGGGACAATGGGAGCGGCATTGAAAAAGAAATCCGGGACAAGGTTTTTATTCCGTTTTTTACGACCCGTACGAATGGTGCCGGCATCGGCTTGAGTTTATCGAAAAATATTATGGAAGCCCATGACGGTAATCTGACTTTTAAAAGTAAGCCGGGCGATACCGGGTTTTTAATGAGCTTCTATATTTAACTCAATTTTTTCTTTCCGGCTTGAAATTCTTTCAAATAAAAAGGTTCAAAATAAGCAACATCTTCAAATTCTTTATTTTTGAATTTCCTTTCAGCTGAATCCATCATATTTTGAGCAGAAGGATGAATGTTTTCTAAAAAATCAGCCTTTGGAAGTTGCAAAACCGATTTGCTTTTTTTAACGCCATCGCCTACGAAGACTACTTTTTTATCAGCAAATTCCATAAAAGAGTTTTCATCCAAAATATTAGCTTCGATTTCAGAAATTTGGTTTCCTTTTCCATCAAAAATGGCGGTATAAACTTCCATTCGACGCGCATCAATCATCGGAATAATTAAGTCATAATTCTGATTAATTTGTGTTTGTGTTAAAATTTCCAATGAATTCAACGAAAGTAATGGAATTTCCAAACCATAACAAAAACCTTTGGCAGCCGAAACTCCGATTCGTAAACCGGTAAAAGAACCCGGTCCTTTGGAAACACACACACCGTCCAAATCTTTTAACTCGATTTCTGCACCTTCCAATGCCCAATTTATGAATTGATGAAGTTTTTCAGAATGACCGTATTGTTCATCATATTCTTCGCAAAGACAAAGAATTTCTCCATTTCTTGAGAAGGCAACTGAACAATTTTTGGTGGATGTTTCGATATGAAGTAAAGTCATGTTTTCAGATAAAATACAGTTTGCAAAGTTTGTTGTTTTTGAGGAAAAATGAATGAAATTATTCTACCTTTTTCCAAAAATTATCTAAATTTTGAATGTCAATTTCCTGAATCCAATTAAAAAAAGGAGTAAATTCTTTCAAAAAAACAATTTTTGTTTGTTCTTTTTGCTCGGTAATACATTCGATTTTTATTTCGCTAATTTTTTCTGAATCATCTATTTTACTGACAAACAAAGGCTGAGATTCGGTTATCTTTTGATTCCAAAAATGGCATTGATGTTGAAAATAACCGTGATAGATTAGAAATGGAAGAGAAGCAAAAAGCAATCCACTGGTAAAAAGCAGAATGTTTATCCATTTTTTTCGTTGAGAATGAATCAAAAGAATGAAAATTCCATAAATAGAAACCGCAGTGGAAAACACTAAGATATATGGAAAATAGGACGCAAAAGTGCGGTCAGTAAAATAAATAGAAAATCGTTCTCCAATTGAAAAATAGAGAATAAACCAAACAATAATTGTCGGAAAAATAATCCAGAATAGTTTTTGAAGTATCTGTAAATTTTTTTTCATTTTATAAAAGAAAAGCGGTTATTGCTCTAATAATTTCTTTAAAATTTCAATGGCAGAAATGGCTAAATTAGTTCCGGGACCAAATATAGCATGCGCTCCGTGTTCATATAGAAAATCATAATCTTGTTTTGGAATTACACCTCCGACTACTACAAAAATATCGTCACGACCGTATTTTTTCAGCTCTTCAACAACTTCCGGAACTAAGGTTTTGTGTCCGGCAGCCAAAGAAGAAACGCCTAAAATATGAACATCATTTTCAACAGCTTGTTTAGCAACTTCTGCAGGTGTTTGGAAAAGTGGTGCAATGTCCACATCAAAACCCATATCGGCATAACTGGTTGCCACTACTTTTGCACCTCTGTCATGCCCGTCTTGTCCCATTTTTGAAACAATAATTCGAGGTCTTCTACCGAATTTTTCAGTGAATTTGTCAGAAAGTTGACGTGCTTCAATGAATAAATTATTTTGTTTTGCTTCCATAACATAAACACCTTGAACGGATTTGGTTTGTGCTTTGTGTCGCCCGAAAACACTTTCTAAAGCACTTGAAATTTCTCCTAAAGTCAATCTTCTTCGTGCAGCTTCGATGGAAAGTTCCAATAAATTTCCTTTTCCGGTTTTGGCACATTCGGTTAATTGGGTTAAAATTTCGTCCACTTTTTCTTGATTTCTTTCG
>JAVFAE010000089.1:0-7906 GCA_034002605.1 Weeksellaceae bacterium
TAAATTGCCAGAAGAATACGCGAATTTGGAATATTTGCAGAAATCTTACCTTATCACACTTCCTTAACAGAAATTTTAGAAAAAAAACCAAAAGGAATTATTCTTTCCGGCGGTCCCTCCTCTGTTTCAGCACCTGATGCCGCTCTAATCAATAAAAATTTATTTGAACAACAAATTCCGGTTTTAGGAATCTGTTACGGTATGCAGTTAATGGCACATTTATTAGGAGGAAAAGTGAATAAAGGTGAAAAAGGCGAATATGGAAAATCCGATTTTGAACATAAAAATTCATCAAAATTATTTATAGAAATTCCGGAAAAATCAGTGGTTTGGATGAGCCATTTTGATGAAGTCATAAACCTCCCGACAGAATTTAAACCTATCGGAAAATCAAATGCAGAAATTGCTGCTTTTGCTTATGAAGAAAAGAATTTATATGCGGTTCAGTTTCATCCGGAAGTATCGCATACCGAATATGGAACTCAATTATTGAAAAACTTTGTCTTTACAATTTGTCAAGCTGAAAAAAATTGGGAAGTTGAAGATTTCATCAGCACTCAGATTCAAAAAATACGAGAAAAAGTAGGTGACAAAAAAGTGATTTTAGGCTTATCAGGTGGCGTAGATTCCTCTGTAGCAGCTGTTTTAATTCACAAAGCTATTGGAAATCAATTGAATTGTATTTTTGTAGATACCGGCTTGCTTCGGAAAGATGAAGGTAAAAAAGTAATTGAAAATTACGGAAAACACTTTCAGATGAACATTAAAATGGTGGATGCTGGAAAACAATTTTTATCAAAATTAACCGGAGTAGATGATCCTGAGAAAAAACGAAAAATCATCGGACACGAATTCATTGAAGTTTTTAATGCTGAAGCTGAAAAATTTAAAGATGCAGAATTTCTGGCACAAGGCACCATTTATCCGGATGTAATTGAATCTGTTTCTATAAAAGGAATGGCAGCCATAAAATCACACCATAATGTAGGCGGATTACCGGATGAAATGAATTTTCAACTGATAGAACCTTTGCGGGAATTATTTAAAGACGAAGTTCGGAAAGTAGGAATTGAACTTGGAATTCCCAAAGAATTAGTTTATCGCCATCCTTTTCCCGGACCGGGATTGGGTGTTCGTATTTTAGGAGCGGTAGATGAAGAAAAAATCCGAATTTTACAAGAAGCTGATGCTATTTTTATAGAAGAATTATATAATCACAATCTATATGACAGTGTAAGTCAGGCATTTGTTGTGCTTTTACCCATAAAATCCGTTGGTGTAATGGGCGATGAAAGAACTTATGAATATACAGCAGTTCTTCGTTCTGCCGATACACTGGATTTTATGACCGCTACTTGGTCAAAACTTCCGTATGACTTTTTAGGAAAGGTTTCTAACCGAATTATCAATGAAGTTAGAGGAATAAACCGAGTAGCTTACGATATTAGCTCAAAACCACCGGCTACAATCGAGTGGGAATAAACAAAATTCAGTGGGTTTTTAAAAAGTTACAATCATTTAATCCTTATACAGAAAGGCTTAACATCCTATTGAGAGAGAGATTGGAATTTTGAAATAAAAACGTTCAGTATATTTTTGGCGGATTGGAAAATAGAATTATATTTGCACTCGCAATTTAAAGCAGACCCGTGGTGTAACGGTAGCACACCAGGTTTTGGTCCTGTTTGTCGGGGTTCGAATCCCTGCGGGTCTACAAAATAAAAGCGTAAATGATTAAAAATTAATCGTTTACGCTTTTTTGTTTTTTGATTATCATCTTCTCGTAACTGTATAAATTAAGCTTATTAAAAAATAATGATATATTAAAAATTGTTGAGAAAAGTACTTGTTATTTTTAAGGCAATCACTCTTTATTGATTTAAAAGAAATCACAGGGCTTTATCCGTCAAGACAGACGATTGAAGCGTTTGCGAAAGGTAAAAGCACCGAAAACAGCGAAAAAACTAAACAAGATAACAAATACCATAACACTGAAAAGGAAATAGCAGACAGTAAAACAATGTACTTTCTGGGATAGTCTCATTAAAATTTAGGCTTATGAAATAAATTCAGTATTTTTGCCCCACTTTAAATCCACTGTAACTACATTCTTTTGAGTTCTATCAATCAAATAAAAGACACACTTGCAGCCAGGTTTTCCACCTTGTTTTATTTCTACCGTTTTTTACGGTTTAGAATGTTTTTACTACTGTTTTTCAACTTCATCATGGTTTTATTGGACGGAATCGGAATTACTATGTTTGTTCCTTTGCTTCAAATCACCGATGGAAATGCACACAGTTTGGAAGGTGGAAATAAAAAACTTTTTGATGGTGTAGAAAGTGTTTTTAATTTTCTGCATCTCGAAATCAATGTGATTAATATGCTTTTATTAATCGTATTGATTTTTCTTGCTAAAGCTTTTTTTGTGTTTTTTACCTTAAAATACCAAGTCAATGCACTTCAATTCATCGCAAAATCCATTCGGATAAAGCTAAGTTTGGGTTTAAAAGATTTATCTTATAAAGAATTCGTTTCAGCAGACATTGGACGAATTCAAAACTCGTTAACCGGTGAAGCTTTTGCTGTGGCTCAAGCTTGCAGTCAATATTTGGAAACCATAAAAAACGGAATGATTGTTTTGGTTTATCTTGGTTTTGCCTTTTTTCTGGATTGGAAATTCTCATTATTAGTCATTGTAGGAGGAATTCTAACAAATATTGTTTACAAACGTTTTTACATCAAAACCAAAGATTTATCTCGAGAAATAACCAGCAATAATCACAGCTTTAGCAAATTAGTCATTGAAAGTATCAATCATTTTAAATATTTAAAAGCTTCCGGGAGAAATAAAGAATATACCCAAAGAATGATTGAACAATTGCATGATTTAATCAATAATAAAATTAAAATCGGTGTACTTTCTGCCAAACTTTCTTCTTTAAGAGAACCTATGATGATTTTAATAATTTGTGGTGTAATTGCCTTGCAAGTCACTATTTTTAAATCAACTTTATCTTCGGTTTTAATTATTTTAGTTCTTTTTTACCGAGCCATGGGCTACATTATGAATTTACAGACAACCTGGAACAATTATTTAGGTTCCATCGGTTCTTTGGAAAATATTCAGAATTTCGAGAAGTTCTTAGATGAAAATAAAGAAATTAAAACCGGAAATCAGACCGTGAATACGATTCAAAGCATTGAATTAAAAAATGTAAATGTATATTACGGTGATTTTAAAGTTTTGAATAATATTAACCTAAAAATCAACCAAAATCAATCGGTTGCTTTCGTTGGAGAATCCGGAGCCGGAAAAACTACTTTGGTCAATGCAATCTGTTCATTGTTGGACATTGATTCCGGCGATTTTTTAGTCAATTCTATTCCTTTCAATACAATCAAAAAATCAGCTTATCGAAGTAAAATCGGCTACATTACTCAAGAACCTACAATTTTTAATGCCGATATTTTTGATAATGTAAGTTTTTGGGAGGAAAGAAGTACCGAAAATTTAGAGAAATTCTGGAAAGTCGTTAGAATGTGTAGTCTTGAAAACTTTATCAAAAATTTACCCAAACAAGAAAAAGAATTATTGGGAAATAATGGAATTAATGTTTCCGGCGGACAAAAACAGAGAATTTCCATCGCCCGTGAACTCTATCGCGACGTTGATTTATTGATTATGGACGAAGCTACTTCTGCACTTGATTCAGAAACAGAAAAAGAAATCAAAGACAGTATCGAAAGTTTACAAGGAAAAGTTACTCTACTTTCAATTGCACATCGTTTATCAACCGTTCGCCATGCTGATATTATTTATTTAATGGATCAAGGAAAAATAATTGCACAAGGTAATTTTGATGAATTAAAACAAAAATCTGATTATTTTAAGCGTTTGGCCGAACTACAAGGAATGTAAACCATGAATCCAAAAGAAATTTCATTTTATGATAAAGTATATGAAATCGTTCGGCAAATTCCTTACGGTCGGGTAACTTCTTATGGAGCTATTGCTGAATTTTTAGGACGAAAAGGTTCGGCAAGAATGGTTGGGTATGCCATGAATCATGCACATCAATACGAAGGTATTCCGGCACATCGCGTAGTTAACCGAAATGGTTTACTGACCGGTAAAATGCACTTTCACCCGCCTACTCTCATGCAACAATTATTAGAAAGTGAAGGAATTAAAGTGCAAAACGATAAAATTCAAAATTTCAAAGAAATTTTCTGGAAGCCTGTATAAAATCTCCTATGCCGGAATATTAACCAAAGGCGACGTTACATTCATTATTTTTTGAGTAAAAGTTTTACCCCGCATAACATTCTGAATCGTCTTAATTAAACTTTCTTCAAACGATTTTCTCATATTTGACTGGTGGTAAATCAAACTTACTTCCCTCATAGGCGTTGGCTCTTCAAAATAACGAATATTTTTTTTGTATTCTTTTGCCAAATCTTCCGTGTGCATAGCAGGAAGCAAAGTCATTCCATATCCTTCATTTGCTAATTTCACTAAAGTATCCAAACTTCCACTGTCTAAACGAATATTCTGATTTTTTAAATTCACTGAATCACAAAGGTTCAGCACATTATTTCGGAAACAATGTCCTTCTTTTAACAGCAAAATATCTTGAATATTCAAATCTTTCAATCCTATTTTTTCTTTAGAATATAATGAATGGCTTGGCGGAATATAAGCCAGCATAGGTTCATAATAAAGTATTTTTTCTACAATTTGTTCCTCGTTAAGCGGTGTAACCACAAGCCCGAAATCAAGTGTTCCATCTGCCAATTCTGATAAAATTTCATTGGTTTGTAATTCTTTTATTATCAAACGGGCTTTAGGATAAGTTTTTTGAAATTCTCTGTAAAAAAGAGGTACTAAAGTAGGAAGCACAGTTGGAATAACTCCAATCAAAAAATCACCTTCCAACAATCCTTTTTCTTCATAAACCAATTGCTTCATAGCATGAGCCTCTTTCAGTATTTTTTGTGCTTGTTCCACCACTTTTTCACCAATTTGAGTTAAACGAATCGGGTGCATACTCCGGTCAAAAATCTCAATATTAAGTTCTTTTTCCAATTTTTGAATCTGCATACTCAAAGTAGGTTGTGTTACAAATGTTTTTTCTGCCGCTAAGGTAAAATTACGGTGTTCTGCAACTGCTAAAATGTATTCCAACTGAACCAAAGTCATGATATAAATATTTTTTATAAAGGTATTAATAATATCGAAATAATTTATAAAATACGGCTTGGTTTTCGCGTTAGTTCTGTTAAATTTCATTTTTTAATTCCTGATTTCTCCTTATATTAGAGAAATAAAAAATAAGTAAATAATCAAAAAATCAATCAATATGAAATTATCAACTATTGGATTAAAACAATCCACAACAAAAGAATTAGCAGACGATTTAAATGTTCTTTTAGCAAATCTTCAAGTCTATTATCAAAACCTGAGAGGAGTTCATTGGAATATTAAAGGAGTTCAGTTTTTCCAACTGCATGCTAAATTTGAAGAATTATATTTAGACGCTCAGGAGCGTGTAGATTTAGTTGCCGAGCGGATTTTAACCTTAGGCGGAACACCTTTACATACTTTTGATGACTATATGCAGTCCACAAGTGTAAAAGTTGGAAAAGACATTTCAGATTCCAAAGGTTCAGTTCAACTCGTTTTAGACTCTATTCAGGAATTATTGAAAATAGAAAGAAGTATTTTAGATCGTTCTGCAGAATTAGATGACGAAGGAACGAATGCCATGATGAGTGATTTTATTTCGTTTCAAGAAAAAACAGCCTGGATGCTGAAAGCTTTCTTAGGATAAAAACAAATTTTAAACTCCATAAAATCCACAGAAATTCACTATTCTGTGGATTTTTTGTTACAAAAACCTTAATTTATTTCATAAAATCGTTGTACATTCGTATAAAACATATAAGATGGACTTTACACAACTATTAAACAGTGATTTGGGTAATCAAATTATCAGTGGAATCAGTAAAAATGCAGGAACAAACGAAAAGGATACAAAAGCGGTTGTCAGTGAGAGTTTCCCTGTTTTATTGGGCATGCTGAAAAATAATGCTTCAACCGAAGATGGAAATGAAGGAATTCTACAAGCACTGAAAAAACACGATGGAAGTATTTTAAACAATATTTCAGGATTTTTAAATGGAGACGATTCCTCGGACGGAGACAAAATTTTAGGTCACGTTTTAGGCAAAAATCAAAATACAGTTGAAAATGCACTGAGCGCAAAAACAGGTGTTGATTTAAATACCGTAAAGAAAATTCTTCCACTTTTGGCTCCTATTATTTTGGGTTATTTAGGAAAACAATCCAAAGGTCAAGGACAATTTGATTTAGGCGGAATCCTCGGCGGTTTACTCGGTGGAAAATCCAATGCAGCTGGCGATATTCTATCTTCTGTTTTAGGAAAAAACGCCGGAGGAATCTTAGATGCGTTCACCGGAGGAGGCGGAAAGAAAAAAACAGATTTAGGCGGTTTATTAGGTGGACTTTTTGGGAAAAAATAATTTTTTATCTTCCTAAAACCATGAAAGATAAATCCTTTTACCAAGACGCTCCCGACTATTGTCATTCTTTCTTTGATTTGGTTTCTACTTCTGATTTATTGAGTGAATTAGAGAAAAGCTGTCGTTATACGCACAAACTTTTTGAGAAAATTCCGGCTGAAAAAGAAAATTATTCTTATCAAAAAGGAAAATGGACTATCAAAGAAGTAATTCAGCATATTATTGATTGTGAACGGATTTATACTTACAGAGCACTTCGTTTTTCCCGATTTGATTCAACTGAATTAGCTGGTTTTGACCAAGAAAAATTCATTCAAAATTACAAAAATTCACTTTCTGATTTTTCTGATTTAAAAGAAGAATATACCATAGTCCGAAAATCTACACTCGCACTTTATCAATCCATGACCGAAGAAATGCTGAATTTTAAAGGAAAAGCCAATCAAGCAACTTTTACAGCTAAAACACTTGGTTTTATGGTCGTTGGACACAATTTACATCATTGTTATTTTATCGAAAAAATGTATTTGAATTCCGGAGATTCTTCTTTTTTGTGAAATCAAAACCGGGCAACAATTCCAAAATGAATTTTTGAACTTTTGAAATCAAATCCGGTTTTTGATTGTCGTCCAACGGCATAACTCAAATTAAAAACACCCAATTGGGTTAAAAATGAAAAACCGGCACCAGTTCCTCCTAAATTCTCCTGAATTTTCGCCGGTTTATTTTCCAAATAGGCATAATCACCAAAAACAGAAATATAAAAATTTTCATTAGGCAAAAAACGGTACTCTAAACTTATGATTCCGTAAGCCGATGCCACCAAACTTTCTTCATTAAACCCCCGAATACTGCCAAATCCTCCGATTCGATACAGTTCATTCAAAGAAAATTCATCATCGCCCAATAAAGCATAGGCTTCCACATCTGTTTTTATATAATGTTGCGGATGCAAACGAAATAAATGAAACCACTCTCCTCCTACTTCATATTGTTTTGATTTTTTATCAAAAATCTCCAAAGTCTGAGTATCGGTTTCTTGTTTTTTTCGTGTCAAAGCTTTTCCGCTCAAATAAATCTTTGATTTTCCTTCAAATAAGCGATTGGAACTAAGTAAAATATATTCATAACTCATTCCGATTCCTGTTTTCGTAAAATCATCATAAAGCGAAGCCAATCCGGGTTGTTCATTCAAAACAAAATTTGAATCTTCAAAACTGAAATTCACCCCCATATTGGAATTCATCGTGATTTGATAAAACAAACGTTCTTCTAATTTCGTGTTGACATAAGTACTGTCTTGCTTGAATAAATTTAATTGGGTTTGCGAACCCAAAGGTGAAGAAAAAAGATAAGGAAT
>JAVFAE010000090.1:0-7845 GCA_034002605.1 Weeksellaceae bacterium
CCTTGTGGTTGTGTACATTCCTGAACGTGGATAATACATGGAATATGCTCTTCACGAGCTAATTTCTCAGCTTTTTCATACGTTGCAATCAATCCCGGATAATCCCAAGCTTTTACAGTTAGGATTTCATAACCTCGTTGTGAATCTGTTCGTTGAAAGCCGGATAATAATTCACTTAAATTTGTTTTTGTTCGTTGAAATTCAGCTGGAACAGAAATTCCGTATCCATCGTCCCAAATTGATATAATCATAGGAACCTGCAAAACACCGGCGGCGTTAATAGTTTCCCAAAAAGGACCTTCAGAAGTACTGGCATCTCCAATGGTTCCAAAAGCTATTTCATTTCCATTTATCGAAAAATTCTGCTCATTATCTGCTTGCGGAACTTCTCGATAATAAGCTGAGGCTTGTGCCAAACCTAATAAACGAGGCATTTGTCCGGAAGTTGGTGAAATGTCGGCACTTGAATTTTTTTGTTCGGTCAATTTTTTCCAGCTGCCATCTTCATTTAACGAACGGGTTGCAAAATGGTTGTTCATTTGACGACCGGCAGATGCCGGCTCTTTTTCCACATCAGTATTGGCATACAATTGAGCAAAAAAACCGGAAAGATTTAATTGTCCGATTGCCATCATAAAAGTTTGGTCACGGTAATAACCTGAACGGAAATCACCGTTTTTAAACACCTTTGCCATAGCGATTTGAGGTAATTCTTTTCCATCACCAAAAATTCCGAATTTGGCTTTTCCGGTTAATACTTCTCTGCGGCCAAGCAAACTGGCTTCGCGGGACAAAAGAGCAGTTTTATAGTCGTTTACTATTTGATTTTTAAATTCTGTAAATGATAATTTGGTATCCGTTTGTGTTTGCATAATCTGATAAATAAAGGTAAATTTTATTTAAAATTTAAACCGAGCTAATTTAAGGATATAATTTTATTCGGACAACTTATGATTGAATTTAGCATAAAATCGTAGGATATTATTACTTTCTCTTTTCTTCAAAAAATCGTTTCACAATCAAGCTGCATTCTTCTTCCAAAATCCCCCATTTAATTTGAGTTTTCGGGTGAAGTTGAACTCCTGAATTGTAAAATCCTCTTTTCAGGTCTTTAGCACCGATAACAATTTTCCCGATTTGACTCCAAAATAAAGCACCTGCACACATGGTACAGGGTTCTAAACTTACATACAAAGTACAATTTTGTAAATATTTCCCACCTAAATAACTTGAAGCAGAGGTGATTGCTTGCATTTCGGCGTGTGCAGTTACATCTGTTAAGGTTTCAGTTAGATTATGTGCTTTGGCAATGATTTTATTGTTAGAAACAATTATTGCACCGACGGGAACTTCTCCTCTTTCATAAGCATAAACGGCTTCATCCAGAGCTTTGTGCATGAAATATTCATCTGAAAAAAGTTCTTCCATTTTTAGAAATTGTAAGAAGTTTTATTACCGTTTTAATTTTGCTGATTTCTTTTTTAAAAAAGAATGAACAATACGGATTAATAACGATAATAATCCGGTTTAAAAGGTCCTGTTACTTTTACTCCGATATAATCGGCTTGTTCATGGGATAAAGTTTCTAATTCCACACCTAATTTATTTAAATGAAGAGCGGCTACTTTTTCGTCTAAATGTTTGGGCAACATATATACTTTATTTTCGTATTTGTCAGAATATTTCCATAATTCAATTTGTGCCAAAGTTTGGTTAGAAAAAGAATTAGACATTACGAATGAAGGATGACCGGTTGCACAACCTAAGTTCACTAAACGACCTTCTGCCAAAATGATGATTTCGATTCCATCCAATGTATAGATGTCAACCTGTGGTTTTACTTTGGATTTAGTTGAACCATAATTTGCATTTAACCAAGCCATATCAATTTCATTATCAAAATGTCCGATATTACACACAATAGTTTTGTCTTTCATTTTTTTGAAATGTTCTGCTCGAACGATGTTGTAATTTCCGGTTGCCGTAATCACAATATCCGCATTTCCTACAATATTCTCTAATTTTTTCACTTCGTATCCGTCCATTGCCGCTTGTAAAGCACAAATCGGGTCGATTTCGGTTACGGTTACAATAGCTCCGGCTCCCCGAAAAGAAGCGGCCGTTCCTTTTCCAACATCTCCGTATCCGCAAACGACTACTCGTTTTCCGGCAAGCATTACATCAGTTGCCCGGCGAATAGCATCTACAGCTGATTCACGACATCCGTATTTATTGTCAAATTTAGATTTGGTTACCGAATCGTTTACGTTAATTGCCGGAACGGCTAAAGTTCCGTTTTTCATTCGTTCATAGAGACGATGTACACCGGTTGTAGTTTCTTCTGAAAGCCCTTTGATTTCTTTTGTTAATTCCGGGTATTGGTCAAAAACCATATTGGTTAGGTCGCCCCCGTCATCTAAAATCATATTCAAAGGTTTTCTGTCTTCACCAAAAAACAAAGTTTGTTCAATACACCAGTCAAATTCTTCTTCATTCATTCCTTTCCATGCATAAACCGGAATTCCTGCTGCAGCAATGGCGGCAGCGGCATGATCTTGAGTTGAAAAAATATTACAAGAAGACCAACTTACTTCTGCGCCTAATTCAACTAAAGTTTCAATTAAAACAGCAGTTTGAATCGTCATGTGCAAACAACCGGCAATTCTTGCTCCTTTCAAAGGTTGATTCGGTCCGTATTCTTTACGGATTGCCATTAAACCCGGCATTTCTGCTTCGGCTAATTTAATTTCTTTTCGACCCCATTCGGCTAAAGAAAGGTCTTTTACTTTATAGGGAATGTATTTTGTTTCTGTGTTCATACTTCAATAATTTTATCTAATTTTGACTAAAAAATTTACGAGTCGCAAAGGTACAAACTAATATTTCAAATTTAAATGCCTCTTATCAATTCTTTATATGAAGATGAATTTACCCGGATTGTAGGTTGGGAAACAACTGAGTCGGATGAAGAACTTTTGGCTTATCTGAATTTGAGTACTTATCGGATTATGAAATATTTGACCTTAGCCCCAAAACAAGGCAAAGAATACTTGGGTTTACATGCCTGTTTAAAGGAATTAAATTTGGATTTTGATGTGTATTATAATGAAAAAGGAAAACCATATTTGCCTACTAATAAACAGGTTTCCATTACACATTCTTTTGGTTTGGTGTGTATTGGCGTGAGTAAATATAATATTGGAATTGATATTGAAAAATCACGTCCTGAAAAGATTTTAAATATTAAAGATAAATTCATTCGGTCTTTGGATGAGGTTTTATGGATTCCGGAAGAAAAAGAAGAAGAATATCTGCATGTGATTTGGGGAATTAAGGAGGGACTTTATAAATTAAACGGTGGAAATCTTTGGAATTTTCTTCATCACTATAAGGTTGAGCCTTTTGAATTAATTCAAAATAAAGCAATTTCTTGTTGGATTTCCGATGAAATAAGTGCCCGAAAATATCATGCTTATTATCAAATGATTGAAGATTATTATTTGGTTTGGGTATTGGATGAGCCTTTTTAAATTAAGCTTTGTTTGTCTTTATAATTTAAAATAAGAAAAACAGTGAGAAGCGTTATGAATGACCAAAGTGAACTTCCTCCATAACTGAAAAAAGGAAGAGGAATTCCGACTGTCATAAACAACCCCATGACCATTGCGATATTCATAAAATAATGTAGTAAAAATATAGTTGCAACTGAATAACCAAAAAAGCGGGCAAATTTATTTCTCTGACTTTCAGCTAAATAATAAATCCGTATAATAAAAAGTCCGTAAAAAACTACTAAAACACTACTTCCGACGAATCCCCATTCTTCGCCTACTGTACAAAAAATATAATCCGTAGATTGTTCTGGAACGAATTTCCCGATTTTCACTGTGCCTTGTAAATATCCTTTTCCTAATAAATCACCGGAACCAATTGCTGTTTTGGAATACAATAAATTATAACCGGAAGTATCCCGGTATTTTTTTTCACCCTCAAATAAAACCATTATCCGTTCTTGCTGATGTGCCGGTAATTTGGCATAAATCTCTGAGGAAAAAACAGAAAAAGAAATAATGAAAATAAAAATCACTGCTGAAATAATTCCGGTTTCATAAGAATGTTGTGGAGCAAAATCAGGGCTTAATAATTTAAACGGTGATTCGGACTGGTCTTGTAAAATAAAATAAGAAATAGAAAGAGCAAGTAAAACGGCAATTGACAACCCAATTCCAGAATAAAAATATACCGTAAAAAATAAAGCATCTAATGGTACATATCCTTTGGATGATGATGGTAAAGAACCGTGATCGGGAAAGAACATTACCAGTAAAATCAAAATAAGATAAAATACTATAAGTCCTATTTGTATGCCTAAAACGGATTTTAACAACTTTCTTTTGTAACTGAAAGCAGTTAAAAAAACAGAAATTACAGAAACGATAAAAGCAATGGAAACTAAGATGAGATAGGCAGGGAAATTAATGGATAAGAGAAATAAAGCTCCTCCTAAGACGGGAATGAATATATATAATATGGAGAATCCTTCCCGATAAAGAGCGACGATGAATGCGCTAAAAACCAATACAGAACCCAAATCGGGTTGGAGCATCACTAAAGCAATCGGAACAGCCATAATTCCAAAACAAACTAAAAAAGTTTTTCTAGAACGTATTTCAATGGAAGATGAATTTATGTAATTTGCTAATAACAAACCGGTAGCTAATTTCGAGACTTCTACCGGTTGAAAGCTGACGAAACCAAAGTCAAACCAGGCTTTGGCACCATTTATTTCTCTCCCAAAAATTAGAACTCCAATGAGTAAAAGAATTGAAATAAGATAAATAAACGGACTGAAAGTTTCAAAAAAGTTAGGTGAAGTGGAGGCGGCGATAATTAATCCGATAATAAGAAAAAAGCTTAATCCAAAGAAAACAAGTTGCCGGATTCCTTTTTCCGGATCAACACTGTACACATTCATAATGCCGAATGCAATCAGCAGAATGCACATACCAATCGTTAACCAATCGATTCCTTGTTTTGCTCTATTCTGATTCAGCATCTTCCGGTTTTAAAGGTTCAACATACCATCCTTTTCTTTTCAAATAATTAATCCACTGTTTTTTATATTCTCCCTCCAAATTACCTTCTATCATTTTTTTTTCCATATTGGTTCGGGTTACGGTTCCCGTTAAATATTTTTCAGCTACCAAAGTTGCCATAGGAGCCGCCCACCGTGAGCCCCAATACCCATTTTCTATAATTACGGCAATGACAATTTGCGGGTCTTCAATTGGTGCAATTAATGTAAAAAGCGAATGGTCTTGTCCATGTGGATTTTGAGCTGTTCCTGTTTTTCCGGCTTGTGTAAACAAAGGTGTTCGTATAGCTCTTCCTGTTCCGATTGTAATTACTTGTGCCATTCCTTCCAAAACAGGCGTGAAATGTTTTGAGTCAACCAACGATTTTTTAGCTATTGTAAACCGGGAATCGGACTGTGGTTCTCCTTCTATTTCTTTTACAATATGAGGTGTGAAATAAGTGCCATGATTTGCTATAATCGCCATGGAATTAGCTATTTGCAAAGGAGTCATGGTGATGTCTCCTTGTCCTATTCCGTTGAAAATCATCTGATAAGGAGTCCACTTTCCTTCTCCGAACCGGGAATTATAAAATTCACCTGATGGAATTAAGCCGGAACTTCCTACTGCGAGGTCATTATTCAAATAAGTTCCAATTCCCATACTGTTCAAAATTTCTTTCCATTCATTTACGCCTTTAGCGTAATCATCAGGATATTTTAATACGATATCCCGATAGGTTTCTGAAAAATAATTATTACATGATTTTGCGATTGCGAGTCGAAGAGGAATTGGTTTATAATATTGTCCACAATGGCAGGCAATTTTCATTTTTCCATATCGGAAACCGTGTTTACAGGTGTATTTTGTTGAATCAGAAATAACACCCATTTGCATAGCAGCCAAACCGGTAATCATTTTAAAGGGTGAACCCGGCGGATAAGTTCCCTGAGAAGCTCTATCGTAATTTGCCATAGTAATAGAATCACGTAAAAGAACGGTTCGTTCTTTAGAATTCAAATACCGACGCGGATCAACCGTAGGAGCCGATGCCATAGCAAGAATTTCTCCGGTTTTAGGGTCGATGGCGACAATAGCTCCTCTTTTGTTTTGTAAAAGCATTTCGGCATATTCCTGTAAATCGTAGTCGATAGTCAGCGTAATGGTTTTTCCACTTTTTGCTGCTTGGTCGTATTCTCCGTTTTTATAAGGGCCAACCGGTTTCATCAGTCGGTCAGCAATATAATTTCGTACACCTTTTACACCTCTTAATTCTTTTTCATACGATTTTTCTACTCCTGAAATCCCCACTAAATCTCCCGGACGATAATAATTGGAATCGGTTTTAATGTAAGCTTCGTTAGCTTCATTAATATAACCTAAAATATTTCCGGCAGAATAAACCATGTATTTTCGTTCCGGTCTTTTTACAATGGAAAGTGCAGGATATAAATACATTTGCTCTTGAATTCGGGAATATTTTTCCCTTGAGATGTTTTTAACTAAAGGATAAGGAGAAAGAGCTCTGTAATATTGTTCACTTTTAATTTCAGTTAATCGAAGTTTAAAATCTTCTTTTCCGATTCCAATCATTTGACAGAATTCAATCGTGTCGAAGTCTTCACCAATCAATGCCGGTGTTATGTCTAATTCATAACTGTAGGAATTACTTACCAAAAGTTTTCCATTTCGGTCTAAAATATCACCACGATTTGGATAAAGAACTTCTTGCTTAATGGAAGTATTGATGGCATTTAATTTATATCGATCGGTGGATAATTGAAGAAAATACAACCGCCAAACAAATAATGCTGCCAAAAGCACCACAAATGTATAAATAGCATAAATTTTTTTCATTATTCAGCTTTCTTTCTAAATAAAATTAAATAGGAATAGACAAAGATAAGAGTGAATAGTGAACAATAAATGGTTTTTAATAAAATTCCTTTTATGTTGGAAAATGAAAAACTTTCTAAGAAGAAAATTAAAAAATGATGAATGACAACTAAAATAACTGTATAAATCACCCATTGAATTCCGCTTAAATCTGAAAAACGAAATTCATCAATCTCAAATTTTCTTTTTCCGTAAACCATACGAAGAAGTGGAAGAACTAAAATGCCTATGGTTAAACAAGCAAATGTGTGAATTCCACCGGTATAACTTAGGAAATCAACTCCCCAACCCAATAAAAAACAAAGTAATAAGAAAAGATACCGATTTTGCTTAATGGAATAAAGAAGTATAAATAAAATATAAACATAAGGCGTAGCCATTTGTTGAAAATTGATTTTACTGAAAACAAAGGTTTGCAATACAACCAAAAAAATTATTATTATTATATTTCCTACTAATCTAAGGTTTAGCATGATGAATTATACTATCTGATTTTTCAAGTCCTGACAACTCTTTACTATCTAAATTCATGACAACTTGCGCATAACGTAATTGACCGAAATCTTCTTTTAACTGCACTTGAATATCCAACTCTCCACTGATTTCATCCACTTTGAATTTTGAAACCGTTCCAATCGTGATTCCCCCCGGAATTACACCTGATTTTCCATCGGTTTCAATAGTGTCACCTACACTGACTTCAATGTATTTTGGAATTTCCTTTAGTTGGGCATAACGTGGGTCAATTCCATCCCAAATAAGCGTTCCGAAATAAGGATTTCTTTTTATTTGAGCGGTAACTCGGGTATTTTTGTTTAAAGTGGACATAACCCGGGAATAGTTTTCTGATGTATTCAGCACATAACCAATAACA